>NZ_JACJEO010000005.1:0-26491 GCF_014164115.1 Pseudoalteromonas sp. SG45-2 | reverse complement strand
CTAAAAATTCAGTTGTCCTAGTGACACATTTATGTGTCCCCATCGTCTAGAGGCCTAGGACACCGCCCTTTCACGGCGGTAACAGGGGTTCGAATCCCCTTGGGGACGCCACTTACTTATTTTAAGTATTGTGTAAAGCAGTGTGACACCGCACTCTCTATGCACGACGTTATCAAGAGTACCAATCTCTTAGATATGTCATTTACTACTTAGATAGGAAAGTGCAGTGTTATTTGAATAAAAACACAAATTAATACCCTCATTTTATACTTCATTTTTATATCAATCTATTTACACTTTGTTACAAAACCAAACCCATAATCGCTCCATATTCCTTGTTGTACTTTTAATTAGTCTTTAAACTCATTGAGTTAATTTAAATATGGACTAAAAAATGAAACTCACAAAAATTGCACTTGCTGTTTTACTTGCATCAGGGTTGGCTGCATGTAATAGCTCAACTCAAGCTGTTGATAAAAATATTGTTACAGAAACATCAATTCCTGGCGTTACACTTATTGAATCAGTGAAATCTAATGCAGGTGAAATCAACATACCGTATAAAAAATATAAACTAGATAACGGTTTAACTGTAATTGTGCATGAGGATCATTCAGATCCCTTAGTACACGTTGATGTAACATACCACGTTGGTTCTGCTCGCGAAGAGTTGGGTAAGTCAGGCTTTGCTCACTTTTTTGAGCATATGATGTTTCAAGGATCAGAGAATGTTGCTGATGAGGAACATTTTAAAATAATATCTGAAGCAGGCGGTACTTTAAATGGTACTACTAACTCTGATAGAACAAATTATTTTGAAACAGTACCTGTAAATCAATTAGAAAAGATGTTGTGGCTAGAAGCTGATCGAATGGGCTTTTTACTCGATGCTGTAACCCAAGAAAAATTTGAAGTACAACGCGAAACAGTAAAAAATGAGCGCGGCCAACGTGTTGATAATCGCCCTTATGGTCGTTTAGGTGAACGTGTTGCTCAAGCGATGTATCCAGACGGCCATCCATATTCATGGCCTGTAATTGGTTTTATGGACGATTTAAATCGCGTAAATGTAAATGATTTAAAAGCATTCTTTTTAAAATGGTACGGACCAAATAATGCAACGCTTACCATTGGTGGTGACATCAACGCTAATGAAATACTGCCATTAGTTACTAAATACTTTGCACCAATCCCAAAAGGTCCTGAAATACCTAAAGTTGAAAAAACAGCTGTAATACTAGATGCTGATAGATATATTTCAATGGAAGATAAGGTTCACTTACCTTTATTAAGTATGAGTTTCCCAACGACTTATGCTCGCTCTGAAGATGAAGCACCTCTTGATATACTTGCTGAAATATTAGGTGGAGGTAATAATTCACTACTATACAAAAACCTAGTTAAAACTCAACTTGCTGTTCAAGCAAGTGCAAATCATCCATGCCAAGAGTTAGCGTGTTCAATTAGTCTTTATGCTTTACCAAATCCTACAGCAGGGAAAACGTTAGCTGATATGGAAAAAATCATTCGTGATTCATTTGTTGAATTTGAAGAGCGTGGCGTTACACAAGATGATTTAGATAAAGTAAAAGCTAAAATAGAGTCAGGTGCAATTTTTGGTCTGCAAAGCGTATCAGGAAAAGTCTCTCAACTAGCCGCATCTGAAACGTTTACAGGTAACCCAAACTCAGCTAAAGATGAGATTGCACGTTATAACAAAGTTACAAAAGCTGATGTTATGCGTGTTTTTAATCAATATATCAAAGGTAAATCTGCCGTTATTATGAGTGTTGTGCCAGAAGGTCAAACTCAACTTATAGCTGCCCCAGATAACTTTACGCCTAAAGCGCATGATTTTGGAGGTCCATCTACAACTTCAGCTGATGATTTAGTAGCACGAAGAGCTGTTGATACATTTGATCGAAGTATTCACCCTGTAGCCGGCGCAAATCCTGCTGTTGATGTTCCTTCTCTTTGGCAAACTAAGACCGAAAACGGTATTAAAATATTAGGTACGCAAAGTACAGAAACGCCAACCACCGCTATTTTCATTAAAGTTCCGGGTGGCTTGTATAATGAGCAAGCTAGTAAAGTGGGTTTATCGTCAATGACTGCATCGTTAATGAGCGAGTCAACGCAAAACTATACTACAGAGCAAATGAGTAACGCGCTTGAAAAACTGGGTAGCCAGGTAAGTATCTACTCAGACAAAACACATACAAA
Source organism: Pseudoalteromonas sp. SG45-2 (assembly GCF_014164115.1). NCBI lineage: Bacteria > Pseudomonadati > Pseudomonadota > Gammaproteobacteria > Alteromonadales > Pseudoalteromonadaceae > Pseudoalteromonas > Pseudoalteromonas sp. SG45-2. Next base: position 24,268 of record NZ_JACJEO010000005.1, on the reverse strand, counting down.
TGTGTATGTTTCTAGCTTAACTAAAAATGTAGATGCAACGCTAAAGCTTGTTGAAGAGAAATTATTTAAACCAGCATTTAATGCCGATGACTTTGAGCGTAATAAAAAGCAAATCATTCAAAATATTCAACATTCAATGAAGGATGCAGGGTATTTAGCATCTAATACATACAGCAAATTACTATATGGCGACAATATAGCTGCACTTCCAAGTACTGGAACGCTTAATAGTATTGAGGCTATTACATTAGATGACGTTAAAGCTTTTTATAACGCAAACTTTAAACCACAAGGCGCGCAAGTCATTATTGTTTCTGATTTAAAAGAGTCAACAATTGAGCCAAAGGTTAAAGCTACACTTGCAAACTGGCAAGGTAAATCGAGCCCAGTTACTGTTGATTTCAGCGAACCTAAAGTCGAAACTAATGTCATTTATCTTGTAGATAAACCAGATGCCCCTCAATCAGAAATTCGTATTGGTAAACGCGATATGGTTGAAGACATTACTGGTGAGTTTTTTAAAGCTAACTTAATGAACTTTGCATTTGGTGGCACGTTTAACAGCCGTATCAATCTAAATTTACGAGAAGATAAAGGCTACACTTACGGTGCTCGCTCTCGTTTTTGGGGTGATAAAACATCAGGCGGCTTTACAGCTTCTGCAGCGGTGAGAGCCGACTCTACTGCAGCGTCTATTACAGAGTTTACTAATGAGCTTAATAACTATGCTCAAAACGGTGTCACGGATGAAGAGCTTATGTTTATGCGTAAAGCTATCAATCAAAAAGATGCGCTTAAATACGAAACGCCTAATGCAAAACTTGGCTTTTTAGCACAAATATTAGAGTTCGATTTAAAACCTAGCTTTGTAAAAGAAAGAAATGAGATTGTTAGCAATATTAGCAAAGAAGAAGTTAACGCCTTAGCTAAAAAACACTTAAACACTAAAGATATGATTTATTTAGTAGTGGGTGATGCTAAAACACTTCGCCCAGAGCTTGAAAAATTAGGCATGAAGGTTGTTGATTACAGCCTTTAATATTTAAATAATTGGAATTATAAAGCAGCTTTTTTAGCTGCTTTTTTTTGCCTGATTTTAGAGTGTTGATCTTTTTGAAAGTAGATTACAGGGAGCAACTACAGCGTCTTTCTTTAGATATAAAATATAGTTTTATAGTTGAAGCCTTCAAATAACACCCCATTCCTAGCTTTATTATTCAGTACTTATAAAGATTCAATTTGGTAGCATAAATTTAAACATCCAACTTTATTAGGAGGATTTATGGCAAGTGGATGGGCACGAGACGGTGCAATTCAAGATCAAATTGATGCAAGTGTTAACGACGCCGTACAGTATGCAAGAAGCAATTTAATATCTGGTGCAAGTGCTGAGCTATGTGACGAGTGCGATGAAAAAATCCCACAAGCACGAAGGCTCGCGCTACCAGGAGTTCGCTACTGTGTTGCATGCCAAGCTGCAATAGAAGGTAATGGTGCCAGCGCTAAATCGTTTAATAGGCGTGGTAGTAAAGATAGTCAGTTGCGTTAAAAAAAGGTGCTGCAAAGCACCTTTTATTTAATACCAATCTGCATAACCATTTGAACTATATATAAAATTAAACCTCTCCATAGTTATACCAACCAGCATAAATCTTTGATCAATTTAACGAATTAAATTGCACTATTACGTCGATAAAAATTTTTTATTTAGAACAACTAGATACAAAAATTTTGCCTAGTTCTAGCGTAATTTTTTTAACGTTAAATAGACCCCATATATAAGCAGATTGGCATTAAGCAAATTGTTATAACTTGAATTAGTTGTTAAGTAATTTAAAATTTACTCATGTCTTCTTTTTTCTGAATTAACTCAATTGCATAGCCATCTGGGTCTTTTACAAAAGCAATTTCAGTAGTACCGCCTTTTACAGGCCCTGGTTCACGGCTTACATTGCCACCAGCAGCTTTAATATCTGCACATGCTTTGTAAATATCATCAAACTCAATAGCAATATGACCATATCCATTACCTAGGTCGTAGCTATCCTCGTCCCAGTTATAAGTTAGCTCTAATACTGTGTTATCTGCTTCGTCGCCATATCCAACAAAGGCAAGAGTGTATCTGTATTCACTGTTATCAGCTCTGCGTAATTCTTTCATACCTAATATTTCAGTATAAAAAGCAATTGATTTATCCAAATCCGCTACACGAAGCATAGTATGTAATAAACGCATTTTTAGTTCCTTTAGTTATTTATTCAAAGTTAAGAGTATTTTTAACTAAGCGCTATTATCAAGCGCGTTTTAGGGGGGTTATATGTATTAGCCATATATGTAGGCATTACATATAAATCACAACCTTAATATGAGAGTGGGCTTAAAACAGTTTGAGTTCGACCTTTATAAATTACCAATTAATGAATCATTTTATTAAATTTTGGATGTTTAAATAACCAGTACTCAATTATTGGTCAACCTATTAGTATAAAAAAAGTTACTGATTGTTCAACAAAAGTTAACCTTTGCTTAATTGTGCTGTTGATATATAACCATTTGTTTTAATAGGATATTAAATTAATTTTTGTGTAATTTTTAAAAATGTGGCGTTTGCTTGGTTAACTTATTGGTTGACAAAAAAGTCGTATGGTAATACAGTTTTTGCATACCAATTGGTAAGTTGCTTGGTTTGAGTGAGTACAATGTATTGGTAATTAATCAGAGTTACGTTTTGCACAGGTTAATTTATAAATAACTCAAGCTTAAAGTTACTCTACAAATTGAAACAAAAGACACAGCGTATTTATAGAGTAAATTTTACTTGTTCTTATAAAAGTATGCGCCACATATTTAGGAGTTATTCATGTCAAAACCAGTCATCGGTTTCATCGGCTTAGGCTTAATGGGCGGCAACATGGCCGAAAATTTACAAAACAAAGGCTATGAGCTAATTGTTATGGACCTTAGCAAAGATGCGGTTGCAGCATGTGTTGCTAGAGGCGCAAAAACAGCAAGCACTGCAAAAGAGCTAGCTGAAGGTTCAGATATTGTTATGTTTTGTCTTACAACGTCTGCCGTTGTAGAAAAAATTGTTTACGCAGAAGACGGTATCCTAGCGGGTATTAAAGAAGGTGCAGTATTAGTTGATTTTGGTACTTCTATCCCATCATCTACTAAAAAAATTGGTGCTGATTTAGCAGCTAAAGGCGCAGGCATGATCGACGCGCCACTAGGTCGTACACCAGCACATGCTAAAGACGGTCTTTTAAACATTATGGCTGCAGGCGATATTGATACATTCAATAAAGTTAAACCAGTACTTGAAGATCAAGGTGAAAACGTTTTCCATCTTGGCGAGCTAGGTGCAGGTCATACAACTAAGCTTATCAACAACTTCATGGGCATGACGACAGTATGTGCTATGTCACAAGCATTTGCAGTGGCAGAGCTTGCTGGTGTTGACCGTCAACAACTTTTCGACATTATGTCGACTGGCCCATCTAACTCACCATTTATGCAATTTTGTAAAAACTATGCAGTTGATAATGTTAGCGACCTTGGTTTCTCGATTGCTAATGCAAACAAAGATTTAGGCTACTTCCTACAAATGGTAGAAGACCTAGGTACTGAATCAAAAATCGCTGAAGGTTCATCAGCTAACCTACAAGCAGCGTTTGACGCTGGTATGGGTCAAGGTAACGTTCCTGAAATTTTTGATTACTTCAAAAAGTTAGAAAAGTAATACTTCTCGACCTTATTGAGCGCTTTGAGCTTTAACTTAAAGCGCTTTAACACACATGACACCAATTGACTAAAGTCTTTGTGCAATGTCAGCTTTTTTTAATTCTGATGAAGCACTACTTTCAGTCACAACGAAAAAGAGTTAACTATGCGTTTGATTAATACAATAAAGCTTAGTCTAGTTCTCATCGGTTGCATATCCACACAAGTAGCGGCCAAAGATTATTTTATAGAAAATAAACAAGCTTTTAATGATATCGCAGCTAATCTAGTTGCTGGCGACAAAGTAGTACTTAAAAATGGTACTTGGTCTGACTTCGAAATTTTACTTGAAGGCCAAGGTACAAAAAACTCTCCTATTATATTAACCGCTGAAACTAACGGAAAAGTAATTCTATCAGGTCAATCTAATCTAAGACTTGCAGGTAAATACCTTGAAGCTTCTGGTTTAGTATTTAAAGACGGCTACACACCGAGCTCAGCTGTAATAGAATTTCGTAAAAATAAAAATGAATTAGCCTACAATTCACGAGTTACTCAAACAGTAATCGATAATTACAGTAATCCAGACAAGCGAGAGTCTGATTATTGGGTTGCCTTATATGGACAACATAACCGCTTTGATCATAGTCATTTAGTTGGCAAACGCAATAAAGGTGTGACAGTTGCTGTTCGTTTAAACACCAAAGCAAGCCAGGAAAACTATCATCGTATAGATAACAACTATTTTGGCTACCGTCCAACTTTTGGTTCTAACGGTGGTGAAACCCTGCGTATTGGCACAAGCCATTACTCACTAACTGATTCGCATACATTGGTTGAAAATAATTACTTTGAACGTACCGATGGTGAAGTAGAAATTGTTTCGGTTAAGTCAGGTAAAAACATCCTTCGTAATAACGTATTTTATGAAGCGCGCGGTACATTAACGCTGCGCCATGGTAACGGCAATCTTATAGAAGAAAATATCTTTATTGGTAATGGTGTTGATCACACAGGTGGTATCCGCGTTATCAATAAAGATCAAATTGTAAGAAATAACTACCTACAAGGCCTAACAGGCTATCGTTTTGGCAGTGGTTTTACTGTAATGAACGGCGTACCAAATTCATCTATTAATCGTTATCACCAAGTAGAAAATGCGACGATTGAAAACAACACATTTATAAATGTGCGTCATATTCAACTTGCTGCAGGTAGCGATGCTGAGCGTAGCGCAGCCCCAAAAAATAGCGTAATGAAAAACAACTTAATCATAAACCAAGATGGTGAACAGCCATTTACAACATTCGACGATGTAAGTGGGTTAGTATTAAGTAACAACATTGCAGATACAAAAGTGCTTTCTGAGCTAACGTACGGTGTAAAAAAAGAAAAAATCACGCTTGAAAAAGCAAGTAATGGTCTACTTTACCCAACCTCTAAAAGTTTAAATGTAGGTGCAAAGCGCGATTTAAAAGTACTTAAAAAAGAAGATACCGGTGTTAGTTGGTATGCAAAAGTACCTGCTTTAGTTGATTTTGATTCTGGTAAGACACATTCTGTTAAAGCTGATGTAAGTGCATTACTAGATGCTATTGATAATGCAGAGTCGGGCGATGTTCTAGAACTAGCGCCTGGCCAGTATGATGTGTCTAAACTGGTTAAAATTGATAAAACGTTGACAATTAAAGCAAAGCAGAACACAAAGTCTAAACTTACTTTTCAACGCTCTACCTTGTTTGAAATACATGATGGCGGCAGCTTAAAACTAGATGGTTTATCAATTTCAGGTGAAAACGCGCCAGATGCAATAGGTAACAGCATTGTTCGTACGCAAAAATGGGGTATGGTTGATAATTACCGCTTTGTAATGACCAACTCAGAGTTAAATGCTTTAGATATTAATCATTCATTCCATTTTTTTATCACTGGTAAAGGTGCAATGGCTGACGAAATTATTGTTACAGGTAATACCTTTAATACAGTAACAGGTGACATTTTACGTCTAAATACTGAAATTGAAGACTTAGGTGTTTATAACGCGGAATACGTCATTGTAAATAATAATACATTTAATAATGTAGAAGGCGGTGTACTTAAGCTTTACCGTGGTGGCACTGATGAAAGTACATTTGGTCCTCATTTTGAAATGACAAATAACACGCTTAATAACGTTGGCCTTGGTAAGCGTAACAAAGAGCAAGCGAGCATTTATGTTCACGGTGTTCAGGTTACTAATATTAAAGATAATAAATTTGTTAAATCTGCTCCTATTGTTGTAGAGCACACAGTAGGCGAGCCTAAAACTGAAATCTCAGGCAATACATTTGATGCCACTAAAGCACCAAGCGTTAAAGAGTTAAGAGTTAAAGGCCCACACACGGCAGTATTAAAAAATAACAACATTTTAAATAAGGCAGGGTAAATACTATGTACTTATTAAAATGCCAAACACGTTTTAAAATAGCTGCTGTAGCTGCAATTACATTACTTACATCACTGGAGGCGCATGCAGCGCACCCAAACTTAGTGATTACTACTGATGATGTTAAGCAAATGCGCCAAGCAATTAGTAGCAACGGTAGCACAAAGTTTGCTACTGCGTTTGAATCGCTAAAAGCGCAAGTAGATGAACAAATTGCACAGCCTATCACTGTACCAGTTCCAAAAGATGGCGGTGGTGGTTATACACATGAGCGCCATAAGAAAAATTATCAACTTATGTACAACGCGGGCATTATTTATCAATTAAGCCAAGATGATAAATACGCAAACTATGTACGTGATATGTTGCTTGAGTATGCAAAATTATACCCAACGCTTGGTCTGCATCCAAAACGTAAAATGGATTCGCAAAATCCAGGTAAGTTTTTTTGGCAAAGCCTAAATGAAGCAATGTGGCTTGTGTACACAATACAAGCTTATGATCTAATTCATGACTCGTTAAATGCCGATAATATTAAAACAATCGAGAATGACTTACTCCGTCCTGTTTCGTTGTTCACATCTGTAGGCCAACCGTCTACATTTAATAAAGTACATAACCATGGAACATGGGCGACAGCGGGTGTTGGCATGGCTGGGTATGTATTAGGCGAACCTGAGTGGGTAGAAAAATCATTATACGATTTAGAAAAATCGGGTAAGGGTGGCTTTATTAAGCAGCTAGAGATGCTGTTTTCACCACAAGGTTACTATAACGAAGGTCCTTACTATCAACGCTTTGCACTATTACCATTTGTAACGTTTGCAAAAGCGATTGAAAACAACGAACCACAAAGAAAAATCTTTGAATATCGCGATGGCATATTATTAAAAGCGATTGATACGACGATTCAACTTAGCTACAACGGTTTGTTCTTCCCAATTAACGATGCAATAAAAAGTAAAGGCATCGATACCATTGAGTTAGTAAATGGTGTAACGGCAGCGTACGGCTTAACCAACGATGCAGGTTATTTAGATATTGCTAAGCAACAAGACCAAATAATTCTCTCTGGTGATGGGCTAAAAGTAGCTCAAGCACTTGATAACAACATGGCAAAACCTTATTCGTTTAAATCTGTTGCCTTCGGTGATGGTAATGACGGTAAACAAGGTGCTTTAGTTGTAATGAGAACGCAGGTAGGTGGCGATCAAGCGCTACTGTTTAAACCTGCTGCACAAGGTTTGGGCCATGGTCATTTTGATAAATTAACATGGCAGTTTTACGACCACGGAAATGAAATTGTATCTGATTATGGCGCAGCACGTTTTTTAAATGTAGAAGCTAAATACGGCGGTCGTTATTTACCTGAAAACGAAACTTACGCAAAACACACTGTTGCGCACAATACGGTAGTGGTTGACGAAACAACGCATTTTAATGCAAATGTTGAAGTAGGAAATAGTAATTACCCTACACTTAACTTTTTCGAAACAAATGAATACGGCACGGTTTCAAGCGGCGAAATAAGCACAGCTTATAAAGGCGTAGATCTTGAGCGTACGCTTGCACTTATTAACTTACCTGAACTACAAAGCACAGTTGCACTTGATATATTTGATGTTGCTGCAAATAAAGCGCATCAGCTTGACCTGCCTTTGCATTATAAAGGTCAGCTTATCGATACCAGCTTTGAGTTAAAAGCAAATGCAGCACAACTGTCTGCACTAGGTACTAAAAATGGCTACCAACATTTATGGCTTAAAGCTCAAGCGCAACCTCAAAGTGGTTTAGCTAAAGTAACGTGGTTAAACGAAAATGGTCGTTTTTATACGCAAACGAGCTTGGTTAAAGGTGATGAGTCTTTCTTGTTTACTCAAATAGGCGCAAATGACCCTCACTTTAATTTACGCAACGAAAATGGTTTTATTCGTCGTGTTGAGGGGCAAAAGCAACATAAGTTTATATCTGTATTAGAGCCACATGGTGAGTACAACCCAAGTAAAGAATATACCCTAGAAGCTGTTAGTCGAGTTACAAAGCTTGAATATAGTCAGCAGGGCGATTTAACACTTGTTGAACTTGATATTAAAGGTAACTCATATTTAGTGGCAATTAATAAAGCACAAACATCAGCTAAAAACACATTCAATTATCAAAATAAAGAGTTCACTTTAAATGGCCGATTAGGCGTTTATATGATGAACAATAATCAGGAGTAAATAGGATGCAAAAGCAAAGCGCAAACTTTTCATTTGGTAACGAGACCGAAATAGAAGACTTAGGAAATGGTCTAAAACGTCAAATGCTAGGTTATAACGAAGAGCTAATGGCTGTTAAAATTTGGTTTGAGAAAGGGGCTATTGGTTATAACCATGCTCACAGACATTCTCAAGTAACGTATGTTGTTGAAGGTGAGTTTCACTTTAACATTGATGGCGTAACTAAAATCTTAAAACCGGGTGATAGCTGCTTAATCCCACCATTTGCTGATCATGGAGCTACCTGCCCAACAGGCGGAATCCTGATTGATACTTTTAGCCCAGCGCGTGAAGACTTTCTTGAGGATTAATTATGCAACTTAAAGGCTTACGTTGGTGGGTTATAGCGCTAATAGCGCTAGCTACCATTATTAACTATATCGACCGCCAAGCACTTAGTGTGCTTTGGCCGGACATTGTTGAAGATTTATTTCCTGATGAATCAGCGCTAGAACGCAAACAAATATACGCTAATATTTCTATTGTGTTTGTATTTGCTTATGCATTTGGTCAGGCAATCTTTGGTAAAATATTTGACTGGGTGGGCACACGCTTCGGTTTTGTACTATCAATAGGTGTTTGGTCTATTGCAACCGTTGCGCATGCATTTGCACAAGGTGTACTTAGTCTTAGTATTTTTCGCGCAATCTTAGGTGTAGCAGAAGCCGGTAACTGGCCTGGTGCAGCTAAAGGTAACGCAGAATGGTTCCCTACTAAAGAACGTGCTTTAGCACAGGGTATTTTTAACTCTGGCGCCGCAATTGGTGGCATTATTGCTATTCCTTTAATTGCTTATTTAACTATCTACTTTAGCTGGCAAATGGTGTTTGTTTTTGTTGGTGCATTAGGTTTCCTTTGGTTAGTTCCATGGTTAATTTTAGTTAAAGCACCGCCTAGCTCACATCCTTGGCTTACTGCCGAAGAACGTGAATATATCTTAACGGGTCAAAGACGTGTTGATGACAACGGTGATGTAACTGGTGAAGACGAAGAGGAATATAACCCTACAACTGCTGAGTTACTTTCTCGTAAGCAAAGCTGGGGTGTAATCATTGCCTCTGCCGCAATTGACCCAATTTGGTGGTTATTTGTTTTTTGGATCCCTATTTACCTAAACGAAGTATACGGCATGGATGTTAAATCTATTGGTATATACGGTTGGGTACCTTATGTTGGCGCTATGTTTGGTGCTTGGTTTGGTGGCTTATTGGCACAAAACAGGCTTAAAGCAGGTTGGAATACAGACAAAACACGTAAGCTTACTATTACGCTGGGTTGTTTAATTATGTTACCAGCGCTACTTGCAATGGCAAATCCAGGCGGACCAACAACAGCAGTACTAATTATGGCTGTTATCTTATTTGGTTTTCAAACTGCAATTGGTAACGTGCAAACACTACCAAGTGATTTGTTAGGAAAAAAAGCAGTGGGTACATTATCAGGTTTTTCTGGTATGGCGGCAAAACTTGGTGCTGTAGGTCTTACATCGTTAGTACCTTTTCTTACTGCTGATGGTAACTACACACCAGCATTTGTAATTGGTGCTTCTTTAGCCATCATAGCAATGGCAGCTGTTTGGATTTTAATTCCAAAAATAGAACCTCTTAAAAAGCCTCAATAATCTAGATAATAACTGCTATGCCAACATATTTTGTATAAGTGCATAGCAGTTAACTACATAGGGTAACTTCCAAGATGAAAAATATTTACTTTATCGGTGAATGCATGGTCGAGCTTAGAGCTATGAGCGCGGCAACACTGCACCAATCATTTGCAGGCGATGTTTATAATTCTGCAGTGTATTTAAAACGTTGCTTCCCGCAGGTTACTACTTCGGTTGTTACGGCTTTAGGTCAAGATAATTTAAGTAAAAAAATGCTAGAACGCTTTGAAAGTGAACAAATAAATACGCAACTTGTATTTGCTCACGACACCAAAGTACCTGGTATGTACTACATAGAAACTGATGAGCATGGTGAGCGTAGCTTTATTTATTGGCGCAATGATTCTGCAGCTAAAAAGGTTGTTGATTTTTTAGATGCTGATGCACTCGAGCAGCTTAGCCAAGGTGATATGTTTTTCTTTTCAGGAATTTCATTAGCAATAATTGAAGAAAGTGCACGTGAAGACTTTTGGAAAGTGGTAAAGCAGCTTAAAGATGCTGGGGTTAAAATCGTTTTTGATCCTAATTACAGAGCACGTTTGTGGAATAGTGTAGAGGAAACAAAAGAGCAGTATCATTTAGCCTTTACGTTTGCAGATATTACCCTACCAGGCGTTGAAGATTTAACAACACTTTATGACGTTCATAGCGTAGAAGCAGTAGTTGAATATTTAAAGCCTTACCAAATTGAAGAAATTGTTGTTAAAAATGGCCCTGAATCGGTAGTGACAAAAGAGGGCGATACGCTTCAAAGCCACACTATAATACCGGTAACAAATGTTGTAGATACGACATCCGCAGGCGATGCCTTTAACGGTGTTTACTTAGGTGCACGTTTATCTGACAAATCAATTTCAAGTGCTGTACAACTTGCTGCAAAAGCGGCAGGGACTGTTATACAGCAACCAGGTGCTATTGCTCCAAAAGATATATTTCAGCTAGCAATGGCTGAAGCTGGGATCTGATACCAATTTTATTAAAAACATGATCACCTTAGCGTATTAAATAACTCACTAACTACGTTAAAAATTATTTATATAGAGCAACTATGTATCATAATTTTAGCCTTGTTATTGAGCTATTTTCTTGTCGCTATAATAGCTCATTAATTTAATGCAATTGGTATAACAAAATAATTAAACATTAAAGGCCGCCATACCTCGGCCGCATTACTTTTTATAAAGGAACAACGTTATGACTCGCTTTTCTGAACTTATGGCAGGACAAACACTGCTACCTATAATTCAAGCAGATACTCCAGAGCAAGGTGTTCAAATAGCGAAAGCTATGGCCAATGCTGGGCTTACTTTAGTTGAAGTAGTGCTAAGAACAGAGGCATCAATAGAGGCATTAAAAGCTATTAAAGCACAGGTGCCTGAGCTAAAAGTAGGTGCGGGAACAGTCATCAATACTGATATTTTGGAGCAAGCACTTGAAGCGGGTTCTGATTTTATTGTAACCCCAGCGGTGTCTCCTACGTTACTTGAAGCACTTGCTAAATGTAATGTGCCGGTACTTCCTGGTGTATCAAACACCGGTGATATTTTAATGGCGCTTGAATATGGCTTTGAAGAGCAAAAATTATTCCCAGCATCGCTTGCTGGTGGCGCTCCTTTTGTGTCAGCTGTGTCGTCAGTATTTAGAGCAGTCAGCTTTTGTCCTACAGGTGGCGTTAGCGAAAGTAACAAAATGGACTATCTTTCTTTAAATAATGTATTCGCCGTTGGCGGTACTTGGATAGCGAAAAAAGAATGGGTTGAACAAGAAAATTGGCAAGCAATTACTGATTCTTGTATCCAGGCTTTAAAATAGAAAGGATTTCATAAATGAATTATTTAGCCCCAACAATACTACCAGGCGTAATCGTTGGCGATGAAGTAAGTGCTGTGTACGAGCATGCACGTACACATCAATATGCGTTGCCAGCGGTAAATGTTGTTAGTACAACATCTATTAATGCGACGCTAGAAGCTGCTAAAAAGAAAAACTCGCCCGTTATTATTCAGCTTTCTAATGGTGGAGCACAATTTTTTTGTGGTAAAAGCTTATCTTTACCAGAGCAACAATCAGCTGTGCTTGGGGCGGTAAGTGCTGCAAGGTATGTACATTCAGTGGCAGCACATTATGAAGTAGCAGTGATGCTTCACACTGATCACGCAGCTAAAAAGCTACTACCTTGGATTGATGGTTTGCTTGATGAAGGTGAAAGACACTTTGAACTGACTGGCAAACCATTGTTTAGCTCACATATGATTGATCTGTCAGAAGAGCCTTTAGAAGAAAATATCGAAATTTGTGAACGTTACTTAACGCGTATGGCAAAAATAGGTATGACGCTTGAAATTGAGCTTGGTTGCACGGGTGGCGAAGAAGACGGTGTTGATAACTCACACCTAGATAGTTCTGCTTTATATACTCAGCCTGAAGATGTTGCATTTGCTTACGAACGCTTAAGTCGTATTAGCCCTAACTTTATAATTGCAGCCTCTTTTGGCAATGTTCATGGTGTATATAAACCGGGTAACGTTGTTCTTACGCCAACTATTTTAAAAGATTCACAAGCTTACGTATCAGAAAAATTTAATCTACCAAGCAACTCAATTAACTTTGTTTTTCATGGTGGTAGTGGTTCTGAGTACAGTAAAATTGCAGAGTCTTTAACGTATGGCGTAGTGAAGATGAATATTGATACCGATACGCAGTGGGCGTGTTGGACAGGTATTTTAGATTACTACAAAGACAAGCAAGCATACCTACAAGGGCAAATTGGTAACCCTGACGGGGATGATAAGCCAAACAAGAAATACTATGACCCTCGTGTATGGTTGCGTCATTCAGAGCAAAGTATGGTTGCAAGGCTAGAGCAATGCTTTGACGATCTAAATTGTGTAAACAGGTATAGCGCATGAAAAGATTAAATACAGTATTGAAAGAAGACGGTGTAGATACCGATCTTATTTTACTTATTCGCACAATTTTAGCGACCAGTAAAGAAATTGCTTTTCGAGTAAGCCAAGGTGAATTAGCCGGTGTTTTAGGGTCAACTCTGAATGAAAACGTTCAAGGTGAAGTTCAAAAAAAGCTTGATGTAATCGCAAACCAACTACTTAAAGACATCCTACTTGATGATAGCTGTGTACGATCTGTTGCATCAGAGGAAGAAGATCATGCGGTAGGTGGCCACCCTGAAGGTAAGTTTATTGTTGCTTTTGACCCGTTAGATGGCTCTTCTAATATTGATGTTAATGGGCAAATAGGCACTATATTTACTATTTACTTAGCCCGTGATGATGTTCCTTTTGATAGCGACGAGCAATTTAGTCAGCCCGGTGTAAATCAAGTGTGTGCAGGCTATGTGTTATACGGCCCTTCATCATTACTTGTAATGAGTACTGGCGGTCCTACGCGTTGTTATACGTTAGATTCAACACATGGCGGTTACTTACTGACAAACAAGCAGTTAAGTGTGCCAGAACAAAGTCGCGAATTTGCCGTAAATATGGCTAACTATCGTTACTGGGACGAACCAACACAAGTGTATTTTGATAAATTGCTATACACCTGTGAAAGCTTTGAAAAAAGCTCAATGCGTTGGAATGCAGCGATGGTAGGTGACGTTCATCGTATTTTATGCCGAGGCGGGTTATTTTTGTATCCACAAGATAAACGCAGTGGTAACGATAACGGAAAAATAAGACTGCTTTATGAAGCAAACCCGTTAGCACTTTTAGTTGAAAACGCAGGTGGTAAAGCAACCTCTAGAGGAGCGCGAATTTTAGATATTGCGCCCACTAGCTTGCACCAGCGTGTGCCTGTAGCTTTGGGTTCAAATGAGCCTGTAGAGTTTTATAATAACGCCATGTTATAAAACAGCACTCAAAAAAAGGGGTAAGAAAATTGCCCCTTTTTACCTTTAATTTTAATTCTCTTTGTAAATCATCCTCTTTATACAAACTCACTTCTTTTCTTATTGTCTTCAAATAAGAATACTTCACATATATTAAATAATATTACTTACTAAACCCTATATAAAACTAAGTTTTTACTATAACGCTATGTATCTTCAACGTTATTTTTCACAATTGAATTCAATTCTTAACCAACAATAAAAGCCCGAGGTTAACTTGGTGTTTATTTATTGTTATTTAATTAGGTGGCGATAGTGGAAAAACTTATTTTATTGTGGTTATATTACCAAGTTGGTTAACAATTCATTTGCAACTCAAATGAATTTGGTAATAATTACATGATTTATTTGGTAACACACACAATAGATAACCAAATATTAAAACTATAAATTTGGAGAATAGAGCCACCATGAAATTCAAACATTTTGCGCTATGCGCTATTGCAGCAGCAATCGTTGGTTGTGACACAAACTCAAACAACAATGACAACAACTTGGGCTCTATTGCTCTTAGTGGAACTGTTACAAGCGGACAAACATTAACAGCTGAAGTTAGTGACCCTGATGGTATCTCAGGTGACGTGACTTACTACTGGTATGCAGATGGTGAGGCAATTGCTGGTGCAAATAGCGCTTCATTTACATTGACTGACGATCAGATAGGGTTACCAATTACAGTTCAAGGGCTTTATACCGATGATGGCGGTATTAATGAATCGCATATTACAGAACCAACCGCAGATGTTGCCGCAATCGCATTTCCTGCAAGTTTAACTATTACAGGTGACGCACTAGTTGGTTCGCAACTAACTGCTAATGTAGCTGACGACAATGGCTTTGATGGCGATACAGTAACTTATAAATGGTTTGCAGATGACTTAGAAATTGCTGATGAAGCACTTTCAACGCTCACGTTAACAGACGCACAGTTTGGTACAGTTATTACAGTTAGTGCATCTTTTGAAGATAGCCGTGGGTTTAACGAGTCTGTAACTTCAGCCGGTACAGAGGTTGTCGCACGAACAAACTCAGAAGGCGAAGTTACAATTAGCGGCACGCCAACTGTTGGAAATACTTTAACAGCAGAAATTAATGATACCGATGGGGCGACAGGAGATATCACTTATCAATGGCTTGCTGACGCACAAGAGATAGATGGCGCAATAGAGAGCACCTTTACAGTTGATGCATCACTTTTAGGTCAAAAGGTAAGTGTTCAGGTTGCTTATACAGATGATAATGGGTTTATCGAGGATAATACATCAGAGGAAACAATTGCTGTTTCTGCTGTTGCGGTTGACGAAGCCGGTAGCGTAGCCATTATGGGTGTAGTGCCTTATTTAACAAATGGCGAGTTAACCGCTGAGATAACTGATAACAACGGCGTTGAAGAGGCTAACGTTACTTATACTTGGTCTGCTGATGGCGTTGAAATAGCTGGGAGCAATAGTAAAACATTTACACCTTCTGATTACGCTGGCTCAATAATGTCAGTAAAAGCCACGTATACAGATAATGATGGCTTTGCGAGTGAGGTTACAAACTCACTTGATACATTGGTTTACACACAATTAGTTAGTAACCCTGAAGCACTCCTTGGTGCTATAAGTGGCGGTTTAGCTGACGGTGATGTTATTGGTTTAAACACGGGTGTTTATGCTGATATGGACGCAATTTTATTAACCAGTGCAGTCACGCTTCGCGCTGTAGAAGGTCAAACTCCTGTACTTAGTGGTGAAGTATGTGTGCATGTAGCTGCTGGAGTAGATGGCGCTGGGTTAACAGGGCTTACCTTTAAGAATATAGATACTAAAGCGGGTGCATTTTGTGAAACCGAAGAAGGTGCTGTTATTTACTCAGAAGGGGATAACTTTACTTTTTCGCAAAACACGATGGATGGAGAAGAAGCTACACTCAATAACTCTGAATACCATTGGCTGATGATAAAAGGTCAAAGTGCGTTGGTTGAGCGAAATACATTCTCTAATCGAAATGTAGCAGAAAAAGGGTCTGTGATAAAAATATCATCATCAAGCTCTGATCACGTTATTCAATATAATTTATTTAGTGACAGTGATAATCCAAACTTTGATCAATCAAGTTTATACTTAATCAATGCTGGTAGTACAACGGGTAGTGGTGCAGCTGATAACGCAAACTTTACTATTCAGTATAACCGCGTAGAAAACTTTGTAACGGGTCGTCGTTTAATGCGAGTGCAAACTTCTGGCGCAACCATCAAAGGCAATACAATCATAAATCCTAATGGTGGTATTTCATTAGAAGATGGTGGGTTTAATAGTGTTACAGACAACATTATTATTCGTACTACAGATATTGCAAGCTCAAGCGATAGACCTGCTGGGGTATTGATTACACCACTTGGTCACACCGTGAGTAACAACTACATTGCTGGTATTCGTTCTGGTAATAAAGAAGCGGGCGGTATTGTATTTACAGCTAACCCATTTTCACAAGCTGATGGCGGTGTGCCAAACTCGGGTAACCAAGCTGTACTTGATGCGGCTGGCGACTTTACACTAAATGTAACAAACAATACGGTTTTGAACTCACAGCAACCTATTGTATTTAGTACGGAAATAGGCTCTAAAGCACCAACAAGTGATTGTGATGAGTTAACCGCAGCGAATGCGCCGGTTCTCTATGGGCTGACCAAAAATGCGTTTGTTATAAACTTTAATGGAAATTTAATTGCAAACGGTTTAGGTGATCAAACAGACGCAGATACAATAAGCAGCAGTGCTACAACTCAAGGCCTATTTTACCCAAATACACTTGATAGTGACCATGCTTTTGAATATGACTGTGACTTAATTAATCATGATAGTTCGGTGCTAAGTAACAACTTTGGCTATATGGATAGTCGAGTATCAGGCGATGCAAGCGGTGACTGGGTTGAAATTAGAAAACTAAATGGTAATGGCGCATTCGATACTGATGGTGCAATTGACCAAGACCCAGCAAATAACGGTAAAGAAGTGCTTGAGTACGTTACAGCAGCAAGTACGTTATTAGAAACTGACCCTGCAGGCCTTCAGGCAGAGGCAGGTGCTAAAGGTCTTCATTATATTCAATCATCTGAAGTCGGTGTTGGATCTACATGGAAAATACAAAACGATTAAGTAACCAATTAATCAGTTAACTTTTAAAAGCCCCAAATTTGGGGCTTTTTTATTATTTATTAATAATCACCACACTTTTCTCAACCTACATTACCCATTTATCGACTAGTTTAGAGCTGTTTATATTCTAGCAAAAAACCTGCCTGACCTACTGGTAATGCCGTTAAGTTAAAATTGGTATACCTTATGGTAATATTAAAGCGTCAAATTGGTTGATCATCGTGCTGGGTTTAAGTATATTAATATCAAAGGTCACATAAAATATACATCAGCATAACAAGCTAACACACTAAAATCACACAACAACAACCAGCGGAGAATTCAAATGTCGTTGAAGTCACGAGATAACAATAATTCTACAACAGGGCAGTTTGCAATGCGCCCAGTTGCAAAATGGGTAAGAACAGCGGTCATCGCAGGTATGGCAAGTTCTTGCGTATTTACAGCAAGCGCACAGGAAGATCAGGGAAAAGCGACAGAAGTTGAAGAAGACGTTGAAATAATTAGTGTTACAGGTACACGTAGAACGATACAAGATCAAATAGCAATTAAACGTGAAGCAACAACAGTAGTTGATGGCCTGTCATCTGAAGATATTGGTGATTTACCAGCACTGTCAATCGGCGAAGCACTAGAATCAATTACAGGTGCTGCATCTCACCGTGAAAACGGTGGTGCTACAGAAATCACTATCCGTGGTCTTGGTCCATTTTTAAGTGCAACACACATTAATGGTCGTGAAGCGACTAATGGTAGTGGTGACCGCTCAGTTAACTTTTCGCAGTTCCCTTCTGAACTTGTAAAAAAAGTAGCGATATATAAAACGCAAGATGCCTCAATGATTGAAGGTGGTGTTGCAGGTGTTATTGCACTTGAAACTATAACTCCACTTGATTTTGGCAAACAACGTGTATCAGCTGAGGTTAAATTAAATTACAACCCAGACGAAGGTAATGTAGATAACTCGCTGCAAAGTGACGCGGGTTACCGTGGCACGTTTAGTTATGTTGATCAGTTTGAATTTGATAACGGCCAAGCCGTTGGTGTGTCTTTTGGTGTGCAGCGCCAAGAAATTAGTCAACCAGAGGCTGAATACAGAAGTTCTAGCCCATCAGGTTCTTCATTGTGGGCGTGTTTAAACGATCCGACTAATACCAATGAAGGTTTTTATCGTAGCAGCGCAGGCGACTGTGAAGACCAAGTTAATGGCAGTAGCAACCAAGGTTACGATACAGAAATCGATCCAGAAACAGGTAAAGCAGTAAGTGATGGTACTCCGTATGCTTGGACTGGCAGTAGCCGAAGCTTTCGCCAAAACGAGACATCAGATGAACGTGATGCAGTATTTTTTGCACTGCAATACCAACCGTCAGCTGATTGGGATGTTAACTTTGATGCACAAATTTCAGATAGAACACAACAAGAAGCACGCCACGATTTAATCTTTTTACAAAAACGTGCAACACCAGGTGTAACCGGTCCAACACTTGTAACTAACGATGTAGGCGGTATTTTACATTGGGAAGGTGAAGAGCGTATTGAATCAGCAGGTGAGCAATTTTCTCGTGAAGAAAACTACCAAGGTTACGGCATAAATATAGAACATACAGTTACCGATAGATTAACTGTTGACTTAGATTTAGCGTATTCAAAAACTGAACGTGAAGAACTTCAAATATCTAACCGTGGTAGAACATCAGGTCGCAATTTCTTTTCTTGGGATATGGGCGATGAAATTCCTCATTTCACACTGACAGATTTTGACGTAACAGATATTTCAAACTTTACAGATAGCCTAAGAACACGACTTGACCGTGAAAATGTTCGTGAAAACGAAGTTATCTCAGCGCGACTAGATTTTGACTATGCGCTAGATGGCAACGTTTTTACAAGTATTCAAGGTGGTATTAGAACATCTGAAATGACCTTCCTACAGTATGGTGGTAGCCAAGGTAACGGTTCAAGAAACGAATTTACACTAGACTCTGGTACTGAAGCGCTTGACGTATTACAAGGTTGTCAAATCGATTTCCCTGAATCAGGCTTTTTATCGAGTGTATCTGATGGTGATATCGTAACAAATATTGATAGCGACGGTAACGTTGTAGCTAGCGGTACAGGTTCATCATGGGCTACATACGACAACGTATGTTTCTCACAAGCTGTAGCTGGTTCTAACGCTGATGGTGTGTTTGCTTACCCAGAAGTGGAATATGAAAATGCAGGTACAATTGATGTAACAGAAAAAACAACATCAGTGTACTTAATGGCTAACTACGATACTGAAATGTTTGGCAAATTCATTCGCGGTAACTTTGGTCTTCGTATTGTAGACACAGATGTAACTTCGATTGGTTTTAGAAATAGCTTTGATGTTGTAACAAGTGATACCGGTGTACTGTCTCTAGTTGAGTCTGATAACGGTTCACTGGATAAAATAAAAAGTGGTGGCGATTACACTAAGTATTTACCAAGCTTTAACCTAGTTATTGATTACAGCGAAGATATTTTATTCCGAGCAGGTATATACCGTGGTATGTCACGCGCAAATCCATCTAATTTAGGTTATAGCCGTACATTCCAAGAAGATACAGAAGGTACAGCAACTTCAATCAGCGATTTATTAGTGGGTGTAAATGGTTCTGGTAACCCAGATACTCAACCGCTTATGTCGTGGAACTACGATGCTGCATTTGAATGGTACCCTAACGAAGATTCAATCTTAGCGTTAAGCTTATACTACAAACAGTTCAACGGTGGTTTTCAACAACAAACAGTAATTGAAGATTTTACTGTTGCCGGTGAAACTGTTTCATTACCAATTACTAACTCTGTTACATCAGACGAGGACAGTGAAATATTAGGTCTTGAAGCTTCATTTTCTTACCGCTGGGATAATGGCATCGGTATGAAATTTGGTTACAACTATGCAGACACTGACTTTGAGTTCCAAGATAGCTTATACGGCGATACGTTTGTTACTGATGTAGACGGTAATACTACACAATTAACTGACGGTATTGTTGAGTCAGCTTCAGTACCTGGCTTCTCAAAGCATGTATTTAGCAGCCAGCTGTACTACCAAATTGGTGGGTTTGATACTGCCGTTATTTACAAATATCGTAGTGAGTATTTCCAACCATATACTACAAATGGTACTCGACTTCGTTATGTTGATTCTGTAGGCGTTTGGGAAATGCGCGCATCATACAAAATTGATGAGCACTTTAGAGTTAAAGCAGAAGCAATTAACTTGTTCAGCGCACCTAAATCACAAGATTTCTTTGTTGAAGGAAACTTAGGTGAAGTGAATGACTACGGCCCACGCTTATTCTTAGGTTTAAGCTACAAGCTGTAATAATAGTTAAACATTAAATCTCATTAAAAAGGCGGTTTTACCGCCTTTTTTTGATCCCTAAATTCTTCAATTTTATATTTTCAATAGCGCTAATAAATAGTACTCAACACAGCTCGCTTTCTAATAAACGCTTCTTGACTCAAAACCAAATTGGTTAACCAATAATGCCATTTATTCAGCACGCCCAACATCATCGGTTTCTCCTTCCTAAATTATTTCATTTTTAAAACGATAACTCTTTTAACCCTTGTAATTAACAGCTCAATTTCTAATTAAATTTAAAATCAATAAATAACAATAACTTAAAATCTACTTTATGATTTTAAATTATAGGTTAGTTAAGTTTTTCTATTTTGGTAATAACATATTGCATAATATTTGATCTAAATTTATTACCAAAAGGTTGACCTTTTTATAGTTGGGTGTAAATATAAAGTTAAGGGTTTGTAATAATTAAGGGCTTTTAATAAAAACAATAAAGTAGCTGGTTAAACATAGCATTTCACACACACAGGAAAAAAACTATGAGTCACAAGTTATCTAAAATTACACTGGCAGTTATATCGGCAACCGCACTTGGTATGTCTTTGTCTACACAGGCGCAAGAAGCTCCAAAAAAAGCTGCAGACGATCTTGAGGTTATCGAAGTTTCAGGCATTCGACAATCGCTTACAAATGCGCTTGCACAAAAGCGTTCAGCAGATAGCCTTGTTGAGATTATTGAGGCTGTCGATATTGGTAAGCTACCAGATCAAAACCTCGCAGAAGTACTTGAAAATGTAACAGGGATTCAAATTACCCGTGAAGCAGGGGTAGGTACAGGTGTTCAAATTCGTGGTACCAATGCCAATCGTACAGAAGTGAACGGCGTATCAACAGTTGGCTCAGGGTCTGGGCGAAGTGGCATTAGTTTTGAAGATGTATCAGCTGCAATCATCTCCGGTGTAGAAGTAATTAAGTCACCTGAAGCAAAAACAATCGAAGGCTCTGTGGGCGCAACAATAAACCTTAAAACAATTCGCCCGTTACAGTTAAATGAAACTCTAGGCTCAATTAGAGTTCAAGGTGAAGATAGTAGCTTATCAACAGATGGTGTTACTCCTAGGGTATCGGGTGCTTGGGGTGATAACTGGGAGCTTGATTCTGGCGGTAAGTTTGGTGTTGTATTTAGTGGTAGTTACAGTGAGCAAGACGTAACCGCATTTCGTCCTCGTGCTGATAGAGATAATTCGATAGCCGCTGATAGTGGTGCTGCAAGTGCACAATCGTTTGATTTTCTACCAGTACAATTTTTGATTCAAGATTACGATAATTACGAATACGAGACAAAAAACTTCGCAGGTACATTTGAATATGCACCAAACGATAATATGAAATTCTTTTTTGATGCAGTTGTTAACGATCAAGAGCGCCGCCAAGAAAGCTCAAGAGTACAAGCATCTGGCCTAAGTGATCTTAGAAATGTATCAATACCGAGTGAATTTGAAACAGTTAATTTTGGTTCTCTTGACGGACAAAACCTAGGCAGCATACAAGCGGCCGTAAGAGGCGTTATTCCGGTTGAAGACGGTGGTGGCGATCCTAATTTACGTTTTTCTAGTGATACTAATTCACGCATAACAAAAAGCAAAATATTTAGAATAGGGGGCGAATGGCAAGGCGATAGATTATTTGCAAGTGTTGAAGCCTCAACCTCTCGTTCTGATTCAACTACACCAAGCTTTAATACAACGCTTAATTTTATAAATCCAAATGTCGCTACTAATTCGTCAAATGAAAACGGGACTCCTTTTGAGTATGATCTTACAGGTGATGCACTTACATTTGGTATTGCAACGGGGGAGGCAAACGCACCAACAATGGCTCAATTACTCGACCCTGCAAATGTTGTTCTACGTGACGTAAACCAAGGGCAAGATGAGTCAGAAAATACAGAAGATGCGTTTCGTACAGATTTTACATATTACTTAGATGATGTAATAACGTCAGTCGATTTTGGTTACCGCTACAGTAAAACGAGCAGTATGTCGGATCAAGTTCGCTCTAACGTTGGTTTAAGAAATATGGCTGATAGCCCAACGGGTGATTTATTTGCACAATTATTAACAGCGGGCCCAGATAACTTTAATGATGGTGATGGGCGAGCACTTTATATTCGTGATTTCTTACTTATAAACCCAGAGCTTGCATCCTCTGATCCACAAGCTGTATTAGCAGCACTTAACCAAGCGATTGAAGCTAATAATGCAATAACAGGTTCTGATCGTGGTCCAATAAGTTCACCAACGTCTCAAGTAAATGCGTTTTTTGATATTGAAGAAGAAACACATGCCTTATATGCACAAGCTAATTTTGAGTATGGCATGTTTCGCGGTAACTTTGGCTTACGTTATTTAGAGACTGAAGTTACATCGCTAGGTAACTCTGTTACTCAAGATGGAAGTGGCAACGAACTGGTGACTCAAGTAACGTCAAAAGGTGATTACGATTTCTTTTTACCACGATTTAATTTAGCCGCGAATGTAAGTGAAGATGTGATTGTTCGTCTAGGTTGGTCAAAAGATATCAGACGCCCAGATTTTGATGACCTATCTACATCCGTTACGTTTGGCACCAGCCCTAATAGTGCAGTTTCAATAGGTAACTCAGGCTTAGAGCCAGAAGAAGTAACCTCTTTCGATATATCCACTGATTGGTATTTTGCACCCGCTGCTTTATTAAGTGTGGGGTACTTTCATAAAACACGTAGCGATTTGCACGTTACACAGCAAGTTGACCCATTTGAAGACCCAAACACAGGCTTTCGCGATACAAATGGTCCTGAATGTGAAGGCGGCGGCATATTTAACCCAATTGCTGACATAAACGTATTTGGCCCAGATGCTGGTGTAGGGTTATGTGTACCAACACAAACTACTATTAATGATTCTGGCGAAACAACACAGCAAGGCATCGAGCTTGCAGCTCAATACGACTTATCAAATTTTGAAAAAGAGCTAGGCTGGGCATCAGGTTTTGGTGTTGTTGCTAACTACACCTATCAAGAATTTTCTGGTGGTGAATCATTTGACACCGCAACGAGTCGTGCAAATGCTGTTTTTGCATTAACAACCGGTAACCCGGATGCAGACATCAGTGCTAAGCAATCACTCATTGATCTGTCAGAAAACGCATATAACATCACATTTTACTATGAGAAATACGGTCTATCTGCTCGAGCGCGTTACACGTGGCGCGAAGGGTACCGTTCAACTGACTTTGGTAGCACTTCAAGCTTCCCATGGGGTTTCCCTGTTGTACAAGAAGACAGAGGGCAGCTTAATGCCAGCATAAGTTATGATGTGAACGATCAGCTAAATATCGGTATTGAAGCCGTTAACTTAACTGAGTCAGAAGTTAGCCAGTCTTGTGTAAACGAAGGTGCTTTACTTTGTTTCCAAGGTATTACAGACCGCCGTATTACATTTGGCGCAAGCTATAGATTTTAAAGGTTATAGTTAAATCGAGTCTATAAGTGTGTGTATTTAAAGACGCTAAAAGCAAGCCACCTGGCTTGCTTTTTTTTAACTATAATTAGTTAACATTTACAAAAATGATTTATTCCACTTTGTATTTTACTTATCAATACCGTTACAGCGGCAATGTCTTGCGACACTGCCACCAGTAATTATACCAACCTGCATAAATCTTTGATCAATTTAACGAATTAAATTGCACTATAACGTCGTTAAAAATTTTTTATTTAGAACAACTAGATACAAAAATTTTTGCCTAGTTCTAGCGTAATTTTC
>NZ_JACJEO010000059.1:0-1217 GCF_014164115.1 Pseudoalteromonas sp. SG45-2 | reverse complement strand
ATATAACAAGTGACTATGGTGTCAATTCCTAATTTCAAACCATTTTAGGATCCCACATGACACCATCCCTCACCATAGAATTTATGATTACTATAAGCTTTCTTATACAGGCAATAATAGCAACTTTTTTAGGTTTCCCTGCCGCGACTAGCCGATGATATATAGCTTTAAATTTAGGGTTACATTGGATAGCTGACATCATTGCCATATACATTGCGGTTCTAATTTTTGGCCGTCCACCTCGTATCATCCGTTTACCCTGATAAGCACCACTTTCTCGATTAAATGGTGCAACACCAACCAGTGATGCAGCCTCTTTATTGTTTACACACCCAAGCTCAGGCATGTCACTAAGTAAGTTAAATGCGACAACATTCCCAACGCCAGGCACACTTTGAATAATGTCATTCTTGACCTTATATTCGTCACATTCTTTGATGAGTTTTTGTAGTTTCAAATCTACTTTTTCAATCTGATTTTTTAATGCCGTTAGGATAGGTTTTATTAGTGATGATATTGTTTTTGGCATTATCTGTGAACGATTTTTCTCCATCGTTTGCATATCCATTAACTGCCTTCTTCTAGAAAGTAAATCACTCATCAAGCGCATCTGCTCTGGCTTTAAAGAAGAGAGTGGTGGCTTTATTGCTTCACCAAAATGAGCGATGAGTTGCGCATCAAGTTTATCTGTTTTTGCTTTTTGGCCAATAGCGCCTGCGAAACGTTTAATATTAACGGGATTAGCAACAACGAAAGGGATATTCGCTTGAGCACACGCCATAATAAAGGGGTGTTCAAGGCGCCCAGTTGCTTCAATAGTAACACGCGTTATTGGGTGCTTTTTTAGTGTTTTTATAGCGTGTTTAATGCCGCCGTCATTGTTTTCTACGGTGAAATATATATCTAAAGGTCGGATGTAAATATCGAGTTGAGTTTTACCTGTATCGACACCGACGTTAATTTCATTTTGATTATTGAGTGTATTCATAATAAGCTGACTCTGCCTTGCGATTCGGGCTCGAGGCCCCGTTGACTATCCGAGTTTAATGCTTGGAGTTTATACAGCGTTCTTTCTTGTTATCGGTCTCTCAATAGAGGAGCCTTCAATCAATCGAACTACTGTATAAAAGGCTTTGGTTGCAGCCAAAGCTTGGGCCTCACATTACCCGAACTTGGTTAAAGTATTAATTAATTTATGGGTTTATTATCCATACAAG
>NZ_JACJEO010000058.1:0-1266 GCF_014164115.1 Pseudoalteromonas sp. SG45-2 | reverse complement strand
TGTAGTGGTCAATAAAATTTGGCCACAGTTTTAGAATCTTGATATCTAACCTCAGATTCATTTGGCGCTAAACCGGCATTATAATGATGCGGCCTAACGTTGTTGTAATATCCGTTGATATAATCACTAACGCTATATTTAGCATCTATAAAATTTCCATATCCAACCTTTGGCATCCATTCCGTTTTAAAGCTTCTAAAAAATCGCTCCATTGGTGCATTATCCCAACAGTTTCCACGCCTACTCATACTTTGTTTGATTTTATAGCGCCATAAACGTTGACGATATTTTAAACTGGTATAGTGACTACCCTGGTCTGAATGAAACATCAGTCCTGTCGGTTTTCTTCTGCTTTCATACGCGAGTTCAAGCGCTTTTAGCGTTAAATTAGTATCTGGCGACAACGACATGGCCCAGCCAACTACTTTACGTGCAAATAAATCAATAATAACGGCTAAATAAGCCCAGCGATTACCTACCCAAATATACGTCACATCACCGCACCACACGGTATCTGGCTCAACAACATCAAATTGTCTATCAAGCAGATTTGGAATTTCAAGGTGCTCATTACCGCCGCGTTTATATGAATGTTGAGGTACTTGGCAGCTTTCAAGCTTTAATTTAACCATTAGCTTAGCAGCACGATAACGACTCAATTCAAAATCATTGTTCGTTGCTATTGCCGCGATTGTCCGCGCCCCAGCTGAGCCGCCGCTCATTGCATGTATTGCTCTAACTTCAGCCTCTAGCCTTATTTGTTCTGGTGTGGGCGTTGTATCCCTTATAGCCCAATATTTATAGCTGCTACGATGCACATTGAATACGTTACACAGCACGCTAATTGGGTAACGCTCTCGTTGATTTAGTTTCTCAATTAACGAGAATTGTTCAGGGAGTCGGACATCAAGAGAGCGGTAGCCTTTTTTAATATATCCTTTTCTAATTCGATGCGTTGGATTTGCTTTTTAAGTTCGCGGATTTCAATTTGTTCGGGCGTCATTGGCGAAGCCGATGGTGGCTGGCCATTACGCTCTTGCTTTAATTGAGTAACCCACTTACTAACGGTTGATTTACCCACACCCATCGCTTTGGCTGCTTCTTCTTGAGTATAACTTTGGTCAACTACAAGCTGAGCTGTTTCTAATTTGATTGCTGCAGAATACGTTGCACGTTTTAATTTCGTCATTTTTTCACCCAAATTTGTATGCTTATCAGCATAACATTTCTTTCTTAATGGGTGGCCAAAATTAATTTACCACTACA
>NZ_JACJEO010000057.1:0-1323 GCF_014164115.1 Pseudoalteromonas sp. SG45-2 | reverse complement strand
AAATTAGGAATTGACACCATAGTCACTTATGTGGAGTCCCATTTATCAACAACTATTTTAACTAAATAAATTCGCTTTCTTATGTACGAGTTCTAAATGAGGCGCTACCTCGACTCCAAGATAATTTCGCGTGTTAGAACACTCTTCTTGTTAACGAGCTTTTCGCTCTTGTGACTATACTGTGTCGTCTAACATGTTGTTAATTTAGCTAAAGCTGATGTTTGATTTTTTTATAATAAAACAGCTTTATATTCTGTTTTATTATTGATTAAAGAAAAAGCGGTTCTAACCGTTTTATTGGCTAATGCGACTGCTGCACACTTTTTCCCTCGTCGTTCTATTAACGCTTTAAGCCAGCGCTCTTTACTTGTTTTTGGCTCTCGCTTAACAACTTGTTGGATGACAGCCATTGCACCTGTAATCAGTAAACTACGTAATGTTGTATTTCGACGCCGACTTATTCTACCTAAACTTAATTTACCACCAGAGCTGTGCTGAGTCGGTGTCAAACCTATACAAGCAGCGGCATCTTTGCCCGCTTTAAACCTGGCTAATTCACCCGACGACAAATTAATAAAAAGATGAATGGCATTTAAAATCCCAACCCCTTCTAGGCGCATTAGTTTTTTACAGCTTGGTGTTTCATCAACCCATTTAGCCAATGCTAAATCATAGGTCGCGATTGCTTCAGTTAACGTTAAATATAAATCCAATGATACTTTAAGCATTTTTCTAAATGCATCACAAAAACCATTCTCGGCATCTTCCAATGTATCTTGGATTGTACCTACAAACTGACTTATTGAGCGACCACTGCTTATATTAAATTCACGCAGTAAACCTGTGAGTTGATTTTTAAGCGCTACTTTTTGTTTAACACTGTGCTCTCTCAATTTGAGCATTGATTGCGCTTGCTGTTCATTAATTGATTTTGCAGTAATAAAGTGAACATCTGGTAACAGCGATGCTTGTAAAACAGCCAAAGCATCATTTTTATCTGTTTTTTGACTTTGACGAACAGACATAACTAATCGCGCAGATATTAGTAAGGAATTATGACCAAGTGAAGTTGCAAATTGATGCCAATAATTAGCACTCGCACAGGCCTCAAAAATAATCGTTGAAGAACTAAGCGATACCAAGTACTCACTAAATTGTTGCAGTGTCATCTCATTATTTGAGTGCACTTTATTATTTGTAGAACTACAAACTTGTATTAATTTATGAGCTAAATCGACACCAATTCTTAACTTATTCATAATTGAACTCCGAAAAATAATTTCTACTTAAGTGTAGAAGTTGGGAGTCCAATTATCTTGTTAT
>NZ_JACJEO010000056.1:0-1542 GCF_014164115.1 Pseudoalteromonas sp. SG45-2 | reverse complement strand
TAGAACTACAAACTTGTATTAATTTATGAGCTAAATCGACACCAATTCTTAACTTATTCATAATTGAACTCCGAAAAATAATTTCTACTTAAGTGTAGAAGTTGGGAGTCCAATTATCTTGTTATGTGTATATTGCACTCAAGGCCAAGTTCTACAACTTAAAGAGTTACCACCTTTATCAAAACCCCAAGCAATTATGATTTCCGTTTTAGGATCAACATCGTAATAAATAAGACATTTACCGACAAAGTCTTTAATACTGTAATTCGGTAATACTTCTTGCCTGCTAAAATGGTATCTCAAAAAACCAGTATCTAATGTTGTAATATTGGTTAACCCTTCGCCTGCGATTAAATAATCCGATCTTATCAACTCACCAGCATCGGGTGATTTAGAAAGCTTTTGATTATTTATATTCTCACCAATATTCATATTCAGATATCTCTGATAGTCCTTATGACCGACAGTGCAACCCGAAAGGAAAAATAAAAGGAAAATACTAGCAATTATTTTCTTAAATTGTTCAAACACTGGAATATTGCACCATATAGATTTATACACATTACGCCCGCCTAAGCGGCAATTTAATAATGGGCTAAAATATTGAGCGCAGCGGCAATTTAATAATGGGCTAAAATATTGAGCGCAGCGACAATAGCCCATTGTTAATTGTCCGAGCGAACTTAAGAGCGAATTGAGGCGCTTGTTATGTGTATTTTAAACTGAACCAAATATTTCTAGTTTATTGGTATCAAGAACAAAAATTGATAAAATCTCAGATTTAACTGAATAAATAAGTTTGCCCCCCTCTTTGAGCACGACTTTACCCAGTAACTGATTGAACAACCACTCCCTAGGCATAGATTCAGCAATAATTGAGGAATGAACCAATGCGTCACATTTATAAAGTTTTTGAACTAGTTGGAAAGTATTCAATTTATGATGACACTCAATTATGCAAGTGACTCCTTTTCGCTTCCAAGTTTTTTCAATATGAACCCATTCGTTTTTGAAGCCAGTGGATTTAAACTGTTCTATGGCATCAAACACTTCTGATTTCGGCAACTCAGCATATTTTTCAGCAACCTCAAAACCATGTTTTAGAATTTTCTCGAAAGCTAAATACTTTTCATCATCTGAGTGAATGAAACACCCTAAATCTTGTGAGATATTAACATGGGCAATTGCAGGATCTTTTCCCAGGCTAAACTCAGTTTCTACTGGTAACTTAGAGCAACTTATAACTAGTCTTGAAAATTTGCTACGAAAGTTAAGTGGGTATAAATGCCTTTCAATGAAATGAACCATAGATCTAGAATTCACAATCACAGTTTTTTGTTCTTCTTCGGTGTACGTGCTATCTAATACTAATTGAATATCCCAAAATCGAGTCATACTCACAACTTTCCCAATACACATAGACATAATGACTCCCACACGGTGTTAGCCTCCGCTTTTCGTGGGTTAGCTTAATTCAAAGCCAGAGCCATAATTAGTTTGTCAATTAACTAAACAGCAGAGGCTAACATGAATAAACATAGC
>NZ_JACJEO010000055.1:0-1811 GCF_014164115.1 Pseudoalteromonas sp. SG45-2 | reverse complement strand
AGCGGTCAGTCGAGCCATCTCAATCTTAAAGTATCTTTGAACAGATAGCTCTAGATATGACGATGGCTGATTTTAATATATAGCGAACATCTTACGCGCATACTTCAAGCTTTAATCTCTTCGGGTTTAATTCCCCGCCGCTTGCGGCGTAAAGGTTTTTGACCTCATGCTAATTAAGATACCCCTCTTCGCGAAGCGAGTTTGAACCTAAGCGAAAAGCCTTGGCGCGGGGTAGTTCATTGCGCCAAGGTTCTCCTCTCCCATCGAAACATAATAATTACTTATACAGAGACGCGACTATGACATCGGTTCATCGAAATACTTATGAGTTTCTTTATATGCAGGTCTCTGTTGGATTCTAGAAATATATGCAGCTACCTTAGGTGATGGGGCAAGCATTCCAAAAGTAACCGCAGAATCTAGCAGTCCGCCGAAAACGATGTCTGCTGCTGTAAACTCATCTCCTAAAGCCCAACCACCTTGGGGAGTCATCGCTTCGATAGTCGCTACTACTCGCGTTTTATCACCCCACCCAGCTGTTGCTGAATTAGGATGCTCGATGTTTGAAGCCGCCAAGGTTAATGCCGGCTCAATGGTATTTCCAGCAATGAATAGGTATCGATAATATTTCGCTCTTTGATTAGACCCTATAGCAGGGGCGAGCTTCTTATCCAAATATTTATCAGAAAGATACGCACATATCGCAGCTGTTTCTGTAATAACGCTTTCGCCATCTACCAGTGTTGGCAATTTACCCATTGGATTGATAGTTTGCAGATCGCGCAATTCAGGTGAATCTTCAGAAAAATTAATATTGATTTGTTCATGTTGTACGTCTAGCTCTTTTAACATCCAATCAGTTGTAACTGATCTGCTCATTGAATTGTAATAGTGCTTCATCTTGTAATGTTCCTTTCTGTATAAGTTCAATTGTCAAAATACGGGTGAAATTGGTTAAGTGCTTCTAAAAAGTTTAGACTCTAGCCACTGATCTGAAGTATATTTATAAATATGTCACTTACTGGCACATTAAATTATGGCGAAGACAAATTTTAAAGATCGTGTTGCAAGGCGAAGTCGTTTGCTTGGGATGCTTCGTTCTGAACAACATTGGACAACATCTGATTTACGAGAACACTTAGATGTTAGTCAACGAACCTTGATGCGCGAGTTGGCAAGCTTAAAAGAAGAGGGATACCCAATCGAGTCAGATAGAGGTCGGGGAGGAGGTGTTCGTTTAGCAGGTCGATGGGGTATTGAGCGGCTAATGTTAAGCCATAAGGAGGTGATTGAATTATTACTGGCGCTCTCAATTGTTGAATCACTAAATTTACCCTTCATGACAAACAATTTGGAAGTAATCAAGCAGAAGTTATATCAAGCATTTCCTGCAAATCAGCGTTCTAGAGTAAGCAGAATTCGAAAACGGATATTTGTAAGCACACATGTTAGGAGCCACTGCACCGTATCAATCATCAGATGATCACATTGATATATCACAGACTATATGTGAATCCTTTCTGGAGCAACGTTGTTTAAATATTAATTATATTTCGGAAAACAAGAGATGCTCTTCGAGAACTATAGAGTCTCATTATCTTATGCTCGCTTGGCCTGTTTGGTACATTGTTGCTTGGGATCACCTTAGAAATGCACCTAGAATCTTTCGTATAGATAGGATAAAAAATGCTGAAATAGCATCAAAGAGTTTTAAACTTCGACCGGAATTAATTGCGAACGACCCCTATGCCCATCATTTCTCATCAATTTAATCTGTTTTAATGTATTAAGTAAATGTCTGCTATTGGCAC
>NZ_JACJEO010000054.1:0-2014 GCF_014164115.1 Pseudoalteromonas sp. SG45-2 | reverse complement strand
CACGAATACATGAATACACGAATACATGAATACATGAATACATGCAATTGAGGTCATTATGAAAATTACAACAACACTTACCGGTTACGAAGTTTCTGCAATTCTCGATTGTATGGATACTAAAATAACCGCTCTAAATAATGTATTAGAATCTGAGGACTTTGATTCTGATTTATTAGATTCATGTAAATTAGAAATTGAAAAATGCAAAAATCTGATTTTAAAGCTTTCCCTTAAAGCACCCCTAACCCCCCATTAGTTTGGGGAGGTTATTTTTTTGTAAGACTTGTCTTACGTAAGGCCACACTCAGAATTGATATAAAGGCCTATAGCCAACTGGCCGAAACAGTAAACCATCTCCGATTGGAGAAACCAACCTCGCGCTTGCGCCCCTGATAAACATTTTTTAGTTACGAAAACCCCGATTATCGTAACCTATTTGATAACCAGCCAAGCGAAGTCTGAGCGTAGATGGTTATCAAATAGGTTTAGAGCCAACTTTAAATAAATACATTACCTCATCGTGCCTTTTGTCCGTTATGCGGAATTTACACTGTTTTTTGTTTGGGGAGGGGCCCACTTGTGGGAGGGGTCTTTGAACAAAAACAGGTGTTATTCGTCTTTTTTTGGGGATGCTTTTTGGTGTTCGGGGTTCGCTTTTGCGGAGCAAAATCCTTTACTTGATACTATAGAAACAACGCACATTTACAATATGCACTTAAAACATGCTTCAAAGCCTTGCTGTTAAAGGGTTTTTACGTTAAATTTAAGTCCCTACTCGACAGGGTAGGTAAAAAGGAATTTGAGGTTTTTTTACTTTTATTTTTAAGACGCCACTATAAACATTAGGCTCTAGGAAAGGACAAAGGGGAGTGCTTGAACACATCCCCTTCAATGATCCTCCAGAAGCTACCGACCAAGGCGCAACTGAAAGACCTCATCTTCTCAACTTTCTAAAGTCACGAGAGAAGACAATGAAAATTATATATGAAGACCTGCCTGTTATCTATAATTCGGGCGAGATTTTGCAAGATTCCACCGACTGGCGTACTTTTAAACTCAAAAGCACTGCCGTATCACATGCTATGAGCAATACACACGCTGACCGATCTCATAAAATCCTTGATTGCGGTTCACTTTTAGCTTTTGCTGTAACTAGCACCGGAGACAAAAGACTTATTAAAGCTTATTTTTGCAAGGATAGAATGTGTCCTTCTTGTCAGAAGAGACGTTCATTGGTTGTATTTCATCAAGTTAAAGATGTCTGTTTATCACTTCAATCCCAATACAAAAGTACAAGATACTTACTTTTAACCCTTACAGTCCCTAATGTTTCAGCTTTAGACTTGCCCGAAGAAATTAAAAAAATGAATAAGGCCTGGGCCAGTTTATCCAGGAAGGTTGATTTTAAAAAAGCTGTTTGGGGTTGGTTTAAGGCTTTGGAGATTACCCATAACAAAAGAACAAACACCTACCACCCACATTTTCATATATTGCTGGCCGTTCCTGCTGAATACTTCAAGGGTAAAAATTACATAAATCAATCTCGCTGGCTTGAGCTTTGGCAAGTGGCCATGAAGAACGATTACATTACGCAAGTTGATGTAAGGCGTGTAAAGCCTAATCCTAAGCGCTCAGGCTCAACCATAGAGGCCGCAGCCGCAGAGGTTGGCAAATACGCCACGAAGCCATCAGATTACATTAAAAAGGTATCTCCTGATTATTATGTCGCAGATGAAAAGATAGTTTCTGAACTTGCCGACATACTTAAACAAAAGCGGTTAATAGCTTTCGGAGGTCGTATGAAAGAGCATTATCAAAAATTAAAGCTAGCAGACGCTGATTTGGATTCTGTTGATTTGATTAATGTTACAGGTGAGTCCGACCAAGTGGACGCCGTTGTTCTTCAAATGTACAAGTGGAATATAGGTTTAAAACAATATATCTCATGATTACATGAATACACGAATACATGAATACACGAATACATGAATACATGAATACATGCAATTGA
>NZ_JACJEO010000053.1:0-2432 GCF_014164115.1 Pseudoalteromonas sp. SG45-2 | reverse complement strand
TTGCGCGGAACTGGACAGTTTCGAGCATGGTCGATTTTGGGAGTGAATTATTTTTTGCTGCAATACTGTATATTAATCCACGAAACACCATCACGAAACGATTTGTGCCACTTTCTTCCTGAGCAGTTCCCGAAAAGCAATAACAGCGGGGCTAACCTGCTCTCTGCTTGGACAGATTAGATTTAACTCAACAGGTGGTGATTCAAAGCCTGGTAAAAGCCGTACAAGTTGCCCACTCCGAAGTTCTGAATGGACATCTATCTGGGAGCGATACGCTATCCCTTTACCACTAACAGCCCATTTACGAACAATGTCAGTATCATTGCTGACTCGATTGCTATCCACTTTGACTTTGTATGAGCCAGAATGACCAGCGTATTCCCAACTGTTCAATAAACGACCAGATCGACGGTGCAATAAGCAATTATGCTCCTTTAAGCTGTTAGGATGCGTTAGCTCACCATGTTTAGATATATAGGATGGAGAGGCGCAGGTGATCCTGCTCATGGTGGCGATATGAAATGAAACCATCGATGAGTCTTCTAGCTTCCCATAACGAAGTGCCATATCAACTTGGTCGAGAAAAAAATCTGAAATTGAATCGCCAACCGTAAGGTCAATCGACAATAAAGGGTGTTCATCCAGTAACTCTTCTACCCAGTGTAAAAGAGTATTGCGCCCTAAGTCAGATGAAACGGACAACCTTAGCTTACCACTCACCTTACCTTGTGTCTGATGTGCAGCTATACGACCTTGCTCCAAACTGGCTAATGCCTGGCGACAATGAAACAGAAATTGTTCACCTTGAGGTGTGATCCTTAATTGCCTTGTGGTTCTGATAAGTAGCTGTATATCCAACTTTTTTTCCAGTCTTTTAAGCGCAGAGCTGACTGCCGCAGGAGTGACACTCAGTTGTTTTGCGGTTTCCGTTATGCTGCCTGTTTCCACTATTCGTATGAATAGATTGAGATCTGATGTATTCATTATTAAATAATATTTAAAAGTGTTTGAACTATTGCTATCTTTTTAGTTTAGTAAAAATCGGGGACAATGTCTCTACCGTTATTAATTAACACCGTACATAAGTATTGGTGCCCCGAGAGGTAGATATGACCCAGCCATTACACACCGCGAACTTACTTGATCCTCCTTTAGAGCTCCCTTGTGGCGCAGTCATCAAAAACCGTCTAATAAAGTCAGCAATGTCTGACTCACTCGCTGACGGTGAAGGGAACCCTACTGAAGCTCAGTCTCGACTCTATGAACGATGGGCAGAGGGTGGTATTGGGTTATCCGTCATTGGTGAAGTGCAGGTAGATCCCAGGTTCCCTGAAAAACCAGGAAACCTGGTATTAACTAATCAATCCAACCTAAAAGATTTACAAATGTTAACCTCCCGCGCATCGATTAATGATGCCCACATATGGCCTCAGTTAGGTCATGCAGGAGGACTGGCTTACAAACTACTTAGCCAGCCCAAAGGTCCATCACCTCTTAAGATAAGTGAATTTGAATGTGCAGGTATGTCAGAGAAAGAAGTATCTTTATTGCCAGATGTGTATGCCAGAGCTGCGAAGATTGCTAAAAAAACAGGGTTCACAGGTGTTCAGATACATGCAGGTCATGGTTTTCTGCTTAGCCAATTTCTGTCTCCGCTATTCAATCACCGCAAAGACCAATATGGCGGTTCAATACAAGCACGTAGCAGAATCGTTATAGAGATAATAGAGAAAGTCCGAGATGCGGTGGGGGGGACTTTTCCTATTGGCATCAAGATGAACTCTTCTGATCAACTAGAAGGAGGATTATCTCAAGACGACGCTCTAGAAGTTATTCGCATCCTTAATAAAACGTCTATCGACTTGATTGAGATAAGCGGCGGTTCTTATTTTCCTGGAGCAAAATCCAGCTCTGACAGTGCTTCAAGCGGCCCGTACTTCATTGACTTTGCAATAAAGGCTAAAAGCTTAACAAGTATTCCTTTAGTAGTGACTGGCGGTTTTAAAAAACGGGAGCAGGTAATAGATGCCTTATCTATAAATGCAGCGGACTCCATTGGTCTTGGACGAGCATTGATACTCAGACCCGATTTGCCAAATGAATGGATAGATGGAGAAGGTGTTACTCCTCGCTTTCCAAAGTTTAAGTCACCACCTCAGGGGGGAATTACAGCCTGGTACACAATGCTTCTCACGGCGATAGCTAATGACAACGAAAGAGAGTTCAACTTAGAACTATTACCAGCGATTCAGGCCTATGAAAATCGTGACAAAGCGCGTGTTATGAGATGGCAGGCTAAGTATCAATTATAACCCAACACCTACACACCAAAAAACGCATCGTTATGCGTTTTTTGGGATCGCAATATCTGAAGTGCAATTTGCGTATCTATGGGAGATTCCGAGCACAGCCCCTCAATCGCCACCCATGAG
>NZ_JACJEO010000052.1:0-2570 GCF_014164115.1 Pseudoalteromonas sp. SG45-2 | reverse complement strand
ACCACTACATTAAGTGAAACCGCAACACTCAACACCACGGCCCCAAGCATTAGTATTAATGCACTGGTTGACACCAACGACACCACCCCAACCATTAATGGTACAAGCGATGCGGCAGATAACACTACCATTAGCTTAACGTTTGAAGACAGTGCAGGGAATATTACGACTGTTGATACAACCGTAACGGGTGGAGTATGGAGTGTCGATGCACCAACTGATTTAGCCGAAGGCGAATATACTGTCACCGCACAGGTAAATGATGGTCTAGGTAATATCGGCAGCGCCACCGAGACAGGTCAGATAGACCTTACTGGCCCGAGCCTTGTTATTACCGACAACGGTGTAGGTAACGACACCACGCCAACAATTGCAGGTACCAGCGATGCACCGCAAGGCAGTGAAGTAACCATTGTTGTCACCGACAGCAGCGGCGCAGCGCAAACCATGAGTGCCACCGTGCTTGCTAATGGTACGTGGTCAATCCCTGTACCGGTAGCACTTGCAGAAGGTACATACACCGTAAGCGCGAGTGTTGAAGATGTGGCAGGCAACGACACCACCGCCACAGGCGCAGGTGAAATAGATACCACTGCACCGACACTTGTACTTACCAGCCCAGGCTCAAGTAATGACATCACCCCGACACTCAGTGGAACAAGTGATGCCGTTGAAGGCACGGTTATTAACTTCACGGTTGTGGACGATCAAGGCAATACACAAACCTTTACCACCACTGTGGATGCCGATGGTAACTTCTCTGTAGAAGTACCGACTGCACTGGCAGAAGGGCCGTACACGATCACCGCCAACATCAGCGATGTGGCAGGAAACAGCACCGATATTACCGGCAACGGCACCATTGATACCACAGCACCAAGTGTGAGTGTAGATGCGCCATTATTAACAAATGACAGCACGCCAACTGTGACAGGCACTAGTGATGCGCCTAACAGCACCATCACGGTGACGTTTACAGATGCAGCAAATGCCACTCAAAGCATTGATGTACAAACCGATGCCAATGGTAACTGGAGTGCGACACCAACAGGCACATTAGCCGAAGGGAATTATAGCGTTAGCGCCAGCATCACTGATGCAGCGGGCAACACAGGTACAGGTACAGACAGTGGCGAAGTGGATGTAACTCCACCGGCACTTGCCTTTACACCAACGTTTGAACTTGGTTTATTGGTTACCTTAAGTGGTACCTCTGACTTGCCAGCAGGCAGTGAAATTACCATTACCGAGCAACTGGTTGGCGGTGGCATTGGTGCCACCTACACCACCACAACTGATGCCGATGGTAATTGGTCATTAGTCGGATTAGATGTATCGTTACTTGATGTTGGCTCAGTGATCGCCACAGCGACCGATGCCGCAGGTAATACCCGTACAATTAGCTCAGATGACTTTGATAATACACCGCCGACACTCACTGTTGATGTTGCAGCACAAAGCGACAGCAACACGCCAATCATAAGCGGCACAAGTGATGCGGGCGAAGGGGCACAAGTGACGATAGTCGTTACCGACAGCAACGGCAACCCACAAACCATCACCGCCCTTGTTGATGCGGATGGTAATTGGAGTGCCACTCCAACCACACCATTAAGTGAAGGTCAAAGCACCATCGAAGTAAGTGTACGCGACAGTGTTGGCAACGAAACTACAGTGAGTGATACCATCACTATCGACACGCAAGCGCCAATACTCACCATTCAAAACGTAGGCGATGTTAGCGACTTAACACCAGAGCTGCAGGGCACCAGTAATGAAATTGGTGGCACTGTTACACTCACCATCACCGACAGCGCAGGCGCTGTGCAAACCATTGAGACCCTAGTTGGCAGCGATGGCCACTGGAACATTGAAGTGTCAACAGCCCTTGCACAAGGTGACTTTACTGTAAGCGCGAGTATTACCGATGCGGCAGGCAACGAGAGCACAGCAAACAGCAGTGGTAATGTGGATACTATTACGCCAATCGTCACCGTTGATGCACTGGGCTTGGGTAACGACAGCACCCCAGTGATTAGTGGTACTTCAACAGAGCCTGAAGGCACCGTTGTAAACATTGTTATTACTGACAGTAACGGTGATGAACACCCAATCACCGCCACCGTGGATGCAAACGGTGATTGGCAAGCAACCAGCCCTGAATTACCGGATGGAAGCTACACCGTGCAAGCCAGTATCACCGATGATGCAGGCAACACCGGTGGTGCAACACAAACAGGCAACTTAGATACCTTAGCGCCGACACTGACGTTAGACACAGTCGGTGCCACGAATAACAGCACGCCAACAATTAGCGGGACATCGAACGCGCCAGCAGGCACGGTTATAACGATTAACGTCACGGATGCAGATAATACAGAAACGTTCACTGCAACAGTACAAGCCGATGGCAGCTGGTCAGCCGATGTACCGAACGCGTTAACGGATGGTCCACTCACTATTGAAGCAAGCGTTAGTGATAACGCCGGTAATACCACTACATTAAGTGAAACCGCAACACTCAACACCACGGCCCCAAGCATTAGTATTAATGCACTGGTTGACACCAA
>NZ_JACJEO010000051.1:0-3864 GCF_014164115.1 Pseudoalteromonas sp. SG45-2 | reverse complement strand
ATGCTGAAATAGCATCAAAGAGTTTTAAACTTCGACCGGAATTAATTGCGAACGACCCCTATGCCCATCATTTCTCATCAATTTAATCTGTTTTAATGTATTAAGTAAATGTCTGCTATTGGCACAGAGCCGTCCTTCGGCTCAAACTCATTTTTGTCCAAAAACGAGTTTACCCGACCGTTTGTTTTTCGCTCAAGTAAGACCCTGATAAGTAGCTTATATAGCTATCTAGCTTAACAACGCTATCAAAAAACAGAAGTATATTTCCGATAACTACCTTTGAATCCCTAGAAACGGAAGTTTGCTTCCGAAATATAGCAATATAGGCTTACAAACCGGAAGTTTACTTCCGTTTTGTACTTTAAGATTATAAGCCGGAGTCTAGTGAAAGCTGGGAAGTCTAATTTATTCAATTTAAATGGCTGGTATTCACCAGTTGAACTCACAGCTCATAGCTACCAGTCAGATGAAGCATAAACTTATTCGCCCAAACTGTAAGATCTGATATGTGCTACTACAAAAGTTAGAGGCGACAACTATCCTGACACCTGACTCTTATACACAAATAAATTAGGCTTCAATTGAACTTTATTTATATCAGTCGATCAGATCAGTTATAACGAAAAAACCGGTCGAGTTTAATTATTATGCTGATAAAAGATACTGAAAAATGGGCTAATCATTTGTTTAAACATGCTGAATTAGGTGATGAACGACGCACTAAACGCCTGGTAAAAATAAGTCATCAAATGGCGAGCAACACAGGAAGTTCTATTGTGAAAGCATCTGGCTCACAGGCCTCTATTGAAGGCGCATATCGCTTTCTTCGCAATGATAAAGTTGACGCAGATAACATCGCTACCGCCGGTTTGAATTCGCTGTTACCTGCAATAACGCTGTCAAACACAATCCTTGCGCTAGAAGATACATCAACATTGTGTTACCGACACAATGTGACTAAAGAGCTCGGACATACTGGCGCATATAAACAAAGCTCTTCTAAAGGGATGTTGGCGCACACCGTCCTTATGGTCGATGCAGAAACAGAGCGTACTATTGGCTTGGGTGCACAACATCGTTGGTGCAGAAAAGATGAAAACTTTGGTACCGCTAACGACAGAAAACGCCGCAAGTACGAAACGAAAGCAAGTTATAAATGGCAACGCTCGTCGGAAGAAATGAGTACCCGATTTGCAGATGTCATGGACAATATCATAAGCGTTTGTGATCGAGAATCTGATATGTTTGATTATAAAACAATAAATAATCAACGGTTTGTAGTGAGGGCCAAGCATGAGCGGGTCGTGAATGCAGACGGCGATAAACTAAGTCCCTACATTGAAAATCAATCTAGCGAAGCTTCATATTCGGTTAAGATACAGCAAAAAGGAGGCCGAAAAGCACGTATTGCGAAAGTAGCTGTACGTTATGCTTGCATTACTATTTATCCGCCTAAAAAACACAAGAAACTTGGTGGTATGAATTTAACAGTAATAAGCTGCAACGAGATTGATCCACCAAGTGGAACAAGTCCTTTGTCGTGGAAATTGTATACAGGCGAACCGATAAATAGTGCTTCTGATGCACTAAAGATAGTTAGATTTTATGAACTAA
Source organism: Pseudoalteromonas sp. SG45-2 (assembly GCF_014164115.1). Classification (NCBI taxonomy): domain Bacteria; kingdom Pseudomonadati; phylum Pseudomonadota; class Gammaproteobacteria; order Alteromonadales; family Pseudoalteromonadaceae; genus Pseudoalteromonas; species Pseudoalteromonas sp. SG45-2. The sequence goes on along the minus strand of NZ_JACJEO010000051.1, from coordinate 2,250 downwards.
GATGGCGAGTTGAAGAGTTCCATAAAGCGTGGAAGTCAGCGGGCACTCAAGTTGAGTCGTTTCGCATGCAAACGCGAAATAATCTAGAAAAGATCATTGTAATAACAGCATTTATTGCGGTGAGACTTCTCCAATTACGCGAGCTTGTTGTCGATAAAGATAATGAAAAATCAATTAGTTGCGACAATTTTTTCAATCTTCTTGAATGGAAACTGTTGTGGTCAAAGACTGAAACTAAAAAAGCACCTAACACAACACCTTCATTACATTGGGCTTATTATGCACTTGCCAAATTAGGCGGGTGGCACAACAGCAAGCAAACAGGTGTTGTTGGTTGGGAAGCTTTATGGAAAGGTTGGTTTTCACTGAGCCAACTGCTAGAAGGCGCTCGATTCATGCAAGCGCAACAACAGGAGATGTGATCAAGAGACAGATCCTGACACAGGGGTTGGCAGAGTAAGTACTTTTAGGCTGGTTGATAATTTGTCTTGAGGTGATTTTTAGCTCTTAATAATTCTCAATTTAAGCGGCGCAGTATCTATAAAAATACAAGCTAAGTTGTTGTCTGAAAAAACTTAGTACTTAACTGATATTTCAAGTTAAATGGCGTTGAACACTAGTTTTTGTTCTTTAAAATATTTACTGTTAAAATACAGGTAAGTTTAAGCACTTTCTTTCTGTATAAAGACTAATTAACTTCATAAGTACCAAAGATATCATAAATATTCCTCAAGACGAGTCCCTACATAGTTTTTTGATAAGGGAACAGCTTATCTACAGCGATAAGTTTGATCCAAAAGGTGTAATAACTGCTGATGGTATGTGGCGGAGTCAGCCATACGCACACAGCAGTGTAGTTTCATTTTTTGAAAAATATCAGGAAGAATTTCTATTTAATTTACTCAATACCAATACCGATTTTTATTTAGGGAGTAATCCTATTTACTCTCCAACTTTATTTATAAATAAGCTTCATAGTGTTTTTTTTGCTGGTGAACATATTAAAAGTAAGTCAAAGATCGAAATCAAGTTCTGTGTTAGCTGTATTGAAGCTGCTATACGAAAGTATGGCTATGGATATTTTAAAAATGAATGGTCTAATAGTTCGTTCTGCAGAATACACAATAACTATTTAATGTATCTGCCTGCAACATCATATAAGCAGGCAATAGACAATTTGATCTTAGTAATATCAGGTCGAATTCCTTATATTTCGAAAATAGAAAAAAAAGATACTAAATTTCGTTTTTTTGATGCTGCCATTAAAAGAAAGAATGATGACTACTATGTCTTTCCAATAAAAGTGATGTTGTGTACTCTTGATGACATAGGTTTTTGGATGATTAAAAATCTTTCTACAGAGCTGGGGTTTATAAATGTATTTGATTTCCCAGAACAACTAATAGAAACAATAGAAGCTTTATTACACATATATCGTGGTAATAAAGAACTCAATGAATATATACATACAAAAATGGAATTTTGGAAAGTAAAAATATCTGCTAAGGGAGAGTTAACTGAAATTGTAATGGTTCCGAAACATAAAGAATGCAGTTCATGTAAGCATCAAAATATTTGTGATCTACAGAATTTAGAATCGGATTATATAAGTGATAATCTTAATTTATATTTTCTTAGTCAGCATTCTCTAACATTGAGAAAACACATCTATGCTCAGTCAGGGGTCCTAGACTCGATTAAGTATCCTTGGCAACCTCTTCTCATCACTGAGGATAATAGGACTTCCCAGCTTTCACTAGGCAGTTTTTAACTCAACATTATACGCTTCTTCAAATTTAACAGGTGAAACACCAGCTGTATTTGAATGCCGTTTTTTTGAATTGTAAAAAATTATTTAAAGTTGAATTTTTCAGCTTCAGCTTTAGTTTGACTTGATTCCCTCATAGTTAAGCCGAGGGTTATCTATAATTTCTTTTGGTATTAGTAGTCAAATATTTTCAATCTGATTTAGTGACAATTAGTAAAGTAGCTGTTCAATCTTAACTTAAGTAAATTTGTGACGAAAATGCTGACTTTTGCAATTTCGAGATCATTTTCACTAATTTTTTATTCATTCGTTTATTTTTTATAAGACAATGATCGTTTTGTTATGTTTAATGCTTCATGTAGTGGTCAATAAAATTTGGCCACAGTTTTAGAATCTTGATATCTAACCTCAGATTCATTTGGCGCTAAACCGGCATTATAATGATGCGGCCTAACGTTGTTGTAATATCCGTTGATATAATC
>NZ_JACJEO010000050.1:0-3992 GCF_014164115.1 Pseudoalteromonas sp. SG45-2 | reverse complement strand
GTAGATGAACGAAAAGAAAGATTAGATTTAACAATAAACTAATAGTCATGACTGCTTTGTCGGAATATTTGTCGTTAAACAGGCCAAAGCTAACTTCCGCTTTCGTATCTTTGCAGTCTTAATCTTTATGTGTCTCAAGGTCGGCTTATGGCACTCTCCAGCCACTCGATAAAATAATAATTGATAAAGTGTTTTTCTCCGCCTGATGGCTCTTAGCTTATCCGACCTACTCTGGCACTAACTGAAAATACTCTTACTCTAAATTTAAAGTTAAGCTCTAATCAAAAAATATCAATTTTTGTGCCCTACTTTGCTTCAAATTGTAGTTATTATTCTCAATCTGTGACTCAAAATCAGCTTAAGTGATGGTACCCACAAACCCAAACCCGATATCTTATATTTCATAATTTATACGTTGATATTTGTCGAATTAAAATATTTTAACTAGCTTAAAGGCTGGCTGGTCAGTAACTTACATACATATAAAACTAAAAAGCACCCTGATTAACTCAGAGCGCTTTGCGTTTAGGACAAATAAACAAGGGTTATACAAATTTAATAAGGAGATGCTTAAGCATGACCTTCATGCTTGGGGTGTTACTTTTTCGATAATATTCGTAGTTATAGATACCTGTTATCATTCTAGTGCAAAAAAAACTTAGAGCGATAAACCAAGCGAAGTTTTCAGTGGATTGGAACTGTAAACACAATATAGCTGAGCCACTAAATGCGATAATCGAATAGGTAATTTCTATTCGATATTGGCTAAAAGCCTTTAAAATTTTGGACATTAAAAACCGTCATCAAAAGCATCAAAAGAATCATGTTCTATAGAGTCACCTATCGACTCTTCAATTTCATAAACAGTCATTACCCTGTCTGGCTGGCCCACCACATTGCCACCAACATCTACGATATTAGTACTGGCATTTGTGATAGGTAGTCCTGTTGTTGGATTAATAGCAATATCATTAGCGTCGTTTTTCATTTTTAAACCTTAATAATCATTAATTAATGCTTTCAAATTTAATGATTTCGTGATAAAAAACAAACTTGTTTGACTGCGCAGCTCAGCAACAAACAGTTTGAATAAGGCATTCACTTTTCTTCTATTTTCACTTAATTTTTTTAGTAAAAACCCTCTCCTCTTTATCTAAAAAGTTTATTAATAAGTTTAATTTGAAGGCGGCTTTTGTCTGCAAGACAGGTTTTTAGATCGCATTTTTCGGCACGAAAAACTGCAAAATAGCGCCTCAGAATGAGGCCAACAAGCGCGTAATGTGGTGTAGGCGAAGCCGTAGACACATGGAGAAAGCGCGAATGTACAGCTGGTCTGTACTGACCGCGATAGTGTTTCGCATCAGCGAAATTCGATTAAAATTTGGCACAAATTGATATCGAACCATAATTTTCGTCAGAAAATAAAAGCGAAGAAAAATGCGGATAATGGGGCACCCATCGCATTGTCTGAAGCGGCAGTATGGCGGTCAGTACAGAGCGTAGCTCGGTGCATTCGCGCTGGGTATAAAACGCTAGCGCGATAGCGCGTTGAGCCAGCTCGTTGCGGAGCAACACCAGAGCTGACGGGCGTTTTAGACCTATGGTTGAGTAGCGAAGCGACGAGGCCATCCGCTGAAAGCGGCTTTTGTTGCGATAATTATCGCGACAATCATTCCGTACATGCTGCCAGAGCATCTCGGAATGAAAAACGGCAATATAATTATAAAATGATGATAATTTTTGTGTTGCGGTGCTAGTTAATTTTAATAATTAACTCACCAAAAGGATTTTTGAATTGACTCAGCAACCATCAAAAGATTTAGAAACGAAAAACCCGCTTCATACTCACTACCCTCGCTATTTTGATATTAATATGCGGTATTATCTAGGCGAAAATAACCACCAAAAAGGGGTTAACAGAACCAAGGTCTCGGTGCTTATTGCAATTCGGTTTTCTATTGTTACACCAGGCATTGTGCGTTGGCTCTACGGCATTAATCATCGCCTCGCGTTGGAACACCTAAACAGGCTAGAAAAAGATGGTTTACTGCGTGTAGTAAAAACACACCGCAGTCCAGATGGTCGCGTCTATGTGCCTACCTATACTGCTGCCAAATTTGCCGAGGAGTTAATGGGCATCGACGTGTATTTTAGGAGTAATAAAAACCCTGCTCTGCAGTTCAACCAAAATAATGTAGCACACAACCTTATAAACGCATTTGTAATGTTGCGCGGTATACATAATTATCACAGTGATGAAACGTACGCCCCAATGTGGAGTGGATTCATTACCGAGCCTGAATTTAAACGTATTAATAACCTATCTGATGCACGAACTGTGGATGGTGCTGTGCGACTCCTAGATGGCTCTGTTGCAGCAGTTGAAATTGAGCATTCATTTAAAAATAAAACGGCACGACAGGTCATTTTACTAAAATATTTGGCCTCGTTAAAAAAAAACGATTACAGTAAGATTTTTTTATTCTCTCAATCGGTCAAAATTTTTGATGACATTAAACGACTCCACGAACAACTATTTGAGGAAATGCCGCAACGTTTTGACAAGAAGACACGAGCACCACTTCTCAGTGAGAGCGATGCTGAGCTGCTGCGTGCCTCAATAATATACCGAACTAAATTGTGCTCTGAAATTGAAAAAATGTTTTACTCGTAATGCAGTAGTATCAACATTGAGACATCATGATTATTTTATTTATTCAATTGTTTAGAGTAAAAAATCTTAGCTTCATCGTCACCAATGATTTTTGCATACGTTATACAGCGCCTTATATCTGCTTTTGCCAATCTAAAAGCGGGGTTTTCGTTTTGGTTTGATAGCTCATAATTTCCTAATCGATTGAGGTTTCCCCGAGCCCACACACCCTCAGCATGCGACCCCTTATTGACTTTAGGGCGACGAGATAGTCTTGGCCTAGCAAACTCTTCACTTTCACTAGAGCATTGAGTAAAATAGGAAAATTCAATGGCAGTAATACAGTTACCCATTTTTTTAGGCTTAAACGTTACGCGTACATCTGTGTGGGCATTAATTTTTTCAATAGCAGGTAACAGGATGCGGTTTTTAAAATCGCGCCATGCTCCATATGATTCAGATAAAAATAATTTTTGTTTCATCTCTGGCAACTGAAAATTCACAACTACCGCGCCCTGTCGTTTGTAATTTTTATAATTTCGCACCTCGTTTAGGAGTGCATACAACCGAAATGATGCTAGGCTGTTTAATTTTACTGTGTTATGAAAAAATAACCTTGTGAAATTTTTCTCTATATTAAAAATATACGGCTCGATTTCTTCTGAAAACTCAAGTGTAATGAAAGACCCTTGATTTTTCACCTTTTCGTATGAAGCGCTACTCACCCAAGGAATTGAAAGCGACTGCCCGCTATCGTCTAAAATGCTTACAGATTTATCTCTGAGTGACTCTGCGGCAGAACTCAGCTGCTCATAAACGCTGTACTTACTCAGGCCGAAACACTTGGCATATTCCGTTGGATAAATCAGAATTTTTCCTGGGTTAGACTTTTTGGAGTTTACTTTAGACAGCGCGAGATTTATTAATCGCTGCTCATTAATATCGAGCGAATAACCCGCATGTAACAGCTTATTGCCGAAAACAATTCTTGGAGAATTTTTACTACTCATTTCTCTACCTCATTTCTAGTTTATGCTGTTATGCTAACCGCGGCTCAACGAATAAAAGAAATTTCGGTAAGTTTTTTGGTAAAAAAAGTTTTATTTATTTACAGTGAAAATGGCCCCCTAAACCGTATAAATTGCCTACTCATTTCGTATAAAATGCCACAATAAACATATAAATTGCCCACCAAAACAGTAAATATTTTATTTAATTTCAATAAGATAACCCCCTCTAAAAGTATTAAAATAGAAAAAATAAAAATACAGGCACATTTGCAACTTTTATAAATTTATTAATTCATTTCTGACGGTTAAAAAATAAATTAATTATTTTT
>NZ_JACJEO010000004.1:168747-223798 GCF_014164115.1 Pseudoalteromonas sp. SG45-2 | reverse complement strand
GTTCAAACTAGGGGCTATTTAATCGCGGCGCGAGATTTGTAACCTAGTGGGCTAAGTAAAAACCGAGCAAAGCTTCCGCGTCCTGCTCACGCCCCTTACCTACATCCATGTAGGCAACAAAGAGTTGATCGCCCCTAGGAAGAACCCTTTGGGCAGCGCCTGTTTGGCATTAATGCTACGTTATCGCCCATTTATGGGGAATAACCACACTGCATAGGCTCTGCCTTGCCTAAATACCAAACAGACTGCTGAAAATTTAACCTTGAAAGATCAACAGACCCTAGTTAAAAAGCCCGCAACTAAACTAGTTGCGGGCTTTTTACTTATTAGCTAATTAATTAAAGCGTTTCGCTATATTCAGTCATTACCTGTTCAACCCATGTTGCAATACGCTCATCGCTTAGCTCGTATTGACTGTCTTCGTCGAGCGCGAGTCCTACAAACTGTTTACCATCAGGCGTTAATGCTTTTGAAGCTTCAAACTCGTAACTACTGTCGTTTGGCCAGAAACCAAGTTGAGTAAATGTTTGCGTATTTATTTCGTCGTGTAGCATGCCTAGGGCATCTTGAAACCATTGCCCGTAACCTTGCTGATCGCCCATGCCAAATAAAGCAATGGTTTTACCATTTAGGTTTACGTCGGCTATGTCGTCCCACTTTGACTCCCAGTCTTCTTGTATTTCACCAAAATCCCATGTTGAAATACCAAAGATGATAAAGTCGTACTGCTCTGCATTTTTTAGTGGCTCGTCTTTAATATTGTGCAGGGTAACTATATCGGCACCAATAATGTCGCGAATCTTTTCTGCTGCCATTTCGGTGTAGCACGTAGTAGAACCAAAAAATAAACCAATTTGCATCGTATTTATCACTGTGTAATTGCCTGATATGATAGGCTCAAGTTTACCGTAAGGTATTTTTAATTGATACCTTAGCAAAGCATGAGAGCATAATGTGACAACGCTATCTGACGATTCTTTTGAAAATAACAGCAGTATGAGCAGTAATAGCGACTACCTAGAAACCTTTTTAGATAGCCTGTACTTAGAACAAGGCGTAAGCGAAAATACATTAAGCGCTTATCGCAGTGATTTAGATAAGTTTTGCCTATTTTTAAAGGGCGAAAATTTAATGACGGTAACGGGGCTCGACATAGAAAGCTATTTAGCGCATCGAGTTGATTTAGGTTTAAAACCACGCAGTACAGCACGTAGCATTAGTGCGCTAAAGCGTTTTTATCAGTACTTTGTGCGCGAAAAAATAATTAGTGATTCGCCCATGCTAAACATAGCTCAACCAAAAGCCGGACAGTCGTTACCTAAAACACTCTCAGAAGCTGAAGTTGAGGCATTGTTAAATGCGCCCAACACAGAAGAAGCGATGGGACTGCGCGACAAAGCCATGCTAGAGCTACTTTATGCAACGGGGTTGCGTGTAAGTGAGCTTGTTGGGCTTCGTATGGAGCAAATTAATTTGCGCCAAGCGGTGGTGTTTGTAAAAGGTAAAGGTAATAAAGAGCGCTTAGTGCCATTGGGTGAAGAAGCCATGTATTGGCTGGAGCAATTTTTAAAGGGTGGGCGTGCACAAATGATAAAACACGCCACCGATTTTGTGTTCCCATCTAAGCGCGGAGTAGGCATGACGCGACAAACCTTTTGGCATAGAATTAAACACTATGCTATTTTGGCATCAGTTGAGTCTCCATTATCGCCCCATACCATGCGCCATGCTTTTGCTACGCACTTATTAAATCATGGGGCAGATTTACGTGTGGTACAAATGATGTTGGGCCATAGCGATTTATCAACGACGCAAATTTATACCCATGTTGCCAATGAACGGTTAAAGTCGGTACACGCAGAGCATCATCCGCGAGCGTAAGTTTGAAAGTAAATATTATTAAGCCGGTCAATATATTAAGTGTTTTTAGGATAGAGAGAAGTTATGAAAAAATTAATGTTAGCAGGTGCCATGTTGTGCACAAGTATTAGTGCATTTGCAAATGGCGTTGCTGTAACACCAGATGCTAATGATCCTATTATTACTAAATTTGCCGAGCTTGGTGTAACTGTAAAGCAAATTAACCCAAGCCCAGTCGCGGGTTTAAAAGAGTTGATCACTAATAAGGGCGTGCTTTACGCAAGTCCAGATGGTCAATTTTTAATGCAAGGCACGTTAATCGATTTAAATAATCGTAACAACTTAACAGAGCAAGCATTAAACGGCGTGCGTGTTGAGGGCATTAAAGAATACGAAGATTCGATGATTGTGTACAAAGCACCAAACGAAAAACACAGTATTACCGTATTTACCGACATTAGCTGTGGTTACTGTCGTAAATTACATCGCGAGTTAGACGATTTACTTGATGCGGGTATTACCGTTAAGTACCTTGCGTTTCCACGTGGTGGCTTACAAGGTTCAGGCTACGCCGATTTAATGAACGTATGGTGTGCACGCGATCAGCAAGAAGCACTAACAGAAGCTAAGTCGGGTACAAGCACTAAAGTAGTTGCAGGCTGTAGCGCACCGGTTGCAGAGCATTACCAATTAGGTCAAAGCTTTGGTATTAGCGGCACACCTGCCATTATTTTAGAAGATGGTACGATGATCCCAGGTTACCAGCCAGCAGCAGCACTAAAAGCAGCATTAGATGCTAACAAAGCGTCGTAATACGTTTTATAGCTAATAAAAAGGCCTTAATGGCCTTTTTTTGTCTTTTTAATACGACCCAATAAGTTAAAACTCTGCATGAAAAAATTGATCATTGCGCGTGAAAACGTTGACGACTCGCATCTACCGAGTAATTTACACCCTGTAATTAAACAAATTTATGCTAACCGCAATGTATTTAATGCCGACGAGCTAAATAACAGCGTAGCTACGCTTCACGACTTTAAATTGTTTAAAGATATCGACAAAGCCAGCGATTTATTAATTGAAGCATTAAAAGCGCAAAGCCAAATATTAATAGTCGGCGATTTTGATGCTGATGGCGCAACAAGTACTGCAACATTAATGCAAGGCCTTGAGATGTTTGGCTTTAAGCATTTAGATTACTTAATTCCTGACCGGTTTAGCTTAGGTTATGGTTTAAGCCCCGCACTTGCAGAGCAAATAGTACAAATAAAGCCTGATTTAGTGATCACCGTAGATAACGGCATATCGTGTATTGCTGGTATTGATATTTTAAAAGCGGTTGGTATTAAAGTGCTGGTAACAGATCATCACTTACAAGGTGAGCAGCTGCCAAATGCCGATGCAATAGTAAATCCAAATAGGCACGAATGTAACTTCCCGTCTAAATCTATAGCAGGCGTTGGCGTTGCTTTTTACTTACTAATAGCACTGAGAAGCGTAATGCGAGACCTTGGTTATTTTGAGCAGCAACCGCCGCCTAATTTAGCTAACTTGCTCGACATTGTAGCGCTTGGTACGGTTGCTGACGTGGTCGCACTTGATGCAAATAACCGCACCTTAGTACATCAAGGTTTAGCACGTATTCGCAGTGGTAAAACACGCCCTGGCATCACCGCGCTTATTGAAGTGGCTAACCGCAATGCTGCGCGCTTAAGCGCAAGCGACTTTGGCTTTTCACTTGCGCCGCGTTTAAATGCAGCAGGGCGATTAGACGACATGAGTTTGGGTATAGCATGCTTACTTAGCACCGATATAAATCAAGCACGTAGTATTGCCAGCGAGCTCGATAGCTTAAACTTTGCAAGGCGCGAAATAGAACAAGGCATGCAAGCCGAGGCGCAAGCCGTGCTTGATAGACTCGCATTTAGCGACGATAACGTCCCTGATGCAATCTGCTTGTTTCAAGACGATTGGCATCAAGGTGTTATTGGCATTTTGGCTGGTCGCTTAAAAGAAAAATACCACCGACCAACCGTTATATTTGCTGGTGGCGAAAATGGTGAAATAAAAGGTTCGTGCCGCTCTATAGAAGGGTTGCACATGCGCGACTTACTCGAAGGGCTTAATACTGCTGAGCCACACTTAATTAATAAATTTGGTGGCCACGCAATGGCCGCTGGTTTAAGTATTAACGAGCAACACTTTAATGACTTTAAAAAAGCGTTTGATGCTGCCGTGAGTGCGCAACTGAGTGAAGAAAGTAAACGCTGCATTGTATTTACCGACGGTGAGCTGCCAAACGATTGTTTTACGATGGAGTTTGCCCAGCTATTAAAGCAATCGGGCCCGTGGGGGCAGCAATTTCCTGAGCCGGTGTTTGAGCACACCTTTGAAGTAATACAGCAGCGCATAGTCGGCGAAAAGCATTTAAAGCTGGTGCTAAAGCATCAATCAGGGCGATTGGTTGACGCCATTGCCTTTGGTATTGATGTAAAAGAATGGCCCGACACAGAAGCGAAGTTTGTAAAAGTAGCATATCAACTCGATATAAATGAGTTTAGAGGTAAATTTACGCTGCAATTAATAGTTAGAGAGCTTGAAAAAGTGCACTAAAAAATATGCACAAATCATGCATAAAAGGCTAATAAAGCGCGCGGTTTTTTGTTAAAATCGGGCGTTTTTATCATTTGACGATAATTTGTTGCGAAAATCCCATGTAAAGGGGCGCAATTACCTAGCCATTTTGGAGTGATGTACATGTTTGAAGTGAATCCTGTGATTAACCAAATCAAGGAAATTCGCGAACGTACTGAATTGCTTCGGGGGTACCTTTGACTACGCTCTTAAACAAGAACGCCTAGAAGAAGTTAACGCCGAACTTGAAGATTCAGCCGTATGGAATGAGCCTGAACGCGCACAAGCGCTTGGCCGTGAAAAATCAGCATTAGAGGCTGTTGTTGAAACAATCGACAACCTTGTAGCTGGTACTGATGACGTTGAAGGTCTACTTGAACTTGCTGTAGAAGCCGAAGATCAAGATACCTTTGATGAAGCACAAAGCGAACTTAGCGATCTAAACGAGCAGTTAGAAGGTTTAGAGTTTCGTCGTATGTTTTCAGGTCCTCATGACTCAAACGATGCGTACCTTGATTTACAATCGGGTTCTGGCGGCACTGAAGCACAAGACTGGTGTAATATTCTACTTCGTATGTATTTACGTTGGGGCGAGGCTAAAGGCTTTAAAGTTGAGCTAGTTGAAGCAACCGACGGTGATGTTGCCGGTATTAAAGGCGCAACAGTTCGCTTTGTTGGCGAATACGCTTACGGTTGGTTACGTACAGAAACAGGCGTTCACCGTTTAGTGCGTAAAAGCCCGTTTGACTCAAGTGGTCGTCGTCATACCTCATTTGCTTCTGCGTTTGTATACCCTGAGATTGACGATAATATTGAAATTGATATTAATCCGTCAGACCTACGTATAGACGTTTACCGTGCATCAGGCGCGGGTGGTCAGCACGTTAATACCACCGAATCGGCGGTTCGTATTACTCACGTACCAACAAATACCGTAGTGCAGTGTCAAAACGAGCGTTCACAGCATAAAAATAAAGCCCAAGCGATGAAGCAGTTAAAAGCTAAATTATTTGAGCTTGAGCTACAGCAGCAAAATGCTGAAAAACAAACGCAAGAAGACGCTAAATCTGATATAGGTTGGGGTAGCCAAATACGTTCATACGTACTTGATGACGCACGTATTAAAGATTTACGTACAGGCGTTGAAAACCGCAATACCCAATCGGTACTTGACGGTAACTTAGATAAATTTATTGAAGCCAGCCTTAAATCTGGCCTATAACCACCAAGCTAATAAAGAGCTAAAAAATGACTGATAAAATCCAAGACGAAAACAAGTTAATCGCTGAGCGTCGCGGCAAGTTAGACGCGATACGCGAAAATTGCCCAGCCAACGGTCATCCAAACCAATTCCGTCGTGAGCATTACACGGCTGATTTGCAAGCCCAGTTTGGTGATAAGAGCAAAGAAGAATTAGTTGAACTACAAGAAGTTGTGTCTATTGCTGGACGTATTTTAGCAAAGCGTGGACCTTTTTTTGTAATTCAAGACATGAAAGGTCGTGTACAAGCGTATGCATCTAAAGATGTTCAAAAAGACCTTAAAGAGAAATATGGTCAGCTAGACACTGGCGATATTATAGGTGTTAAAGGCGCGTTAAATAAATCGGGTAAAGGCGATTTATACGTAGAAATGACTGAGTATCAATTACTAACTAAGTCACTTCGCCCGTTACCTGAAAAATTCCATGGCTTATCAGATCAAGAAACAAAGTACCGCCAACGTTATGTTGACTTAATTACTAACGAAGCAACGCGCGAAACATTCCGCATTCGCTCACAAGTAGTTGAAGGTATTCGTCGCTTTTTAGCAGACCGTGACTTTATGGAAGTAGAAACACCTATGCTACAGGTTATACCTGGTGGTGCATCTGCGCGTCCGTTTGTAACTCACCATAACGCGCTTGATATCGACATGTACCTACGTATAGCGCCAGAGCTTTACTTAAAGCGCTTAGTGGTAGGTGGTTTTGATCGTGTATTTGAAATTAACCGTAACTTCCGTAACGAAGGGTTATCTACACGCCACAACCCAGAATTTACAATGATTGAATTTTACCAAGCATACGCTGATTACATCGACCTGATGAACATTACCGAAGACATGCTACGTACTGTTGCAGAAAACGTACTAGGTAGTGCAATTGTAGTTAATACAACTAAGGACGAAAACGGCGAAGTTATCGATTCAGTTGAATACGACTTTGGCCAACCGTTTACACGTTTAAGTATGGCGGATGCTATCTTAAAATATAACCCTGAGTTTGATGCTGCGGTATTTAACGACCCAGAAAACCATTTTGAAGAGTTAAAAGCGTACGCTAAACAAGTGCACGTTAAAATTCCTGAAAACTGTGTTTGGGGCCCAGGTAAGTTTCTTTGTGAAATATTTGAAGAAACAGCAGAGCACATGCTTATTCAACCTACGTTTATTACTGGTTACCCGTGGGAAGTATCACCACTTGCACGCCGTAACGACGAAAACCCATTTGTTACCGACCGTTTTGAGTTTTTTGTTGGCGGCCGTGAACTTGCAAATGGTTTCTCTGAGCTTAACGATGCACAGGACCAAGCTGAGCGCTTTACTCGTCAAGTTGAAGAGAAAGACGCAGGCGATGATGAAGCAATGCACTACGACGAAGACTACATACGCGCACTAGAGTACGGCTTACCGCCAACGGCTGGTGAAGGTATTGGTATTGACCGTTTAGTTATGTTGTTTACTGATTCATCAACAATTAAAGACGTTATATTGTTCCCGCATATGCGTCCACAAGCTGACTAATCTTTAGTAAAACAAAGTAAGTTAATAAACGCCGCTTAATAGCGGCGTTTTTTTTACTTATAATTAGTGTTTTAATTAATAAGTACTACACTAAAAATTAAAGGTAATTATTAGTGCTGATTAATGTGCAATTCAGCTTCACTAACTTATTGTTATTGGAAGTTTTAATATTAAAACTAACAGTGCTATAACTTTTTAGTATGATTGTTTTTTAAACATATGTTGTGTTTGTACAAAGGTTTTAGCTAGAATACGCACGAAATTTACACTGCTGGTATTTAGCAGTTAAATATAGATTCTTAAAGGACTTAGAATAATAGTATGAAAGACAAACGAGTAGATGATTTATCAGAAGAATGCACATCAGAGCAAGAACGAAACGCTTACTACCGTGCTTGTATCGCTGAATTTCAACAATTAGGTTACCAAGAACAGTATTTGGCTCAGTTAACTGATGATTTAGTTCCCGTGCTAGGTGTTAATCCTTCAAATAAAAATACGTAACCCGCTTAAATTTCAAACTAATTACACTTTTAAACCAAGCATATGTGCAATCTGTAACCATATAGTCGTTTTTGGTAGAAAAGTGTTTGACATATTTTCTGAAATCTTTATTATACGCCCCACAAGACGGAGAGGTGTCCGAGTGGCCGAAGGAGCTCCCCTGCTAAGGGAGTATAGAGTTTGTAGCTCTATCGAGGGTTCGAATCCCTCCTTCTCCACCATTTCTTTTAATGGCGTGTTTTGTACAATTTTAAAGTATGGGTGCATAGCTCAGCTGGATAGAGTACTCGGCTACGAACCGAGCGGTCGGAGGTTCGAATCCTCCTGCGCCCACCATACTTTAATAACTCGCTTAGAGTCTAAATAAGCAAAAGCTCTACTTAGAGTAAAAATAAGTAAACTATAAAGTGGGTGCATAGCTCAGCTGGATAGAGTACTCGGCTACGAACCGAGCGGTCGGAGGTTCGAATCCTCCTGCGCCCACCACTTTATAGACTCTCACTTAGAGTAAAAACAAGTAATAGTAAAAATGAAAGCGGGTGCATAGCTCAGCTGGATAGAGTACTCGGCTACGAACCGAGCGGTCGGAGGTTCGAATCCTCCTGCGCCCACCACTTTCATGTTTTCATACACTTTTAAGTGTAAGAAAAATAAACCGATGGAAATCGGTTTTTTTATGCCTGAATTAATACGCTCTGCTTAGAGTTTAAATAAGCAATCTATGAAAGTGGGTGCATAGCTCAGCTGGATAGAGTACTCGGCTACGAACCGAGCGGTCGGAGGTTCGAATCCTCCTGCGCCCACCACTTTCATAAACAAGCCGACATTAAGTCGGTTTTTTTGTGCCTAAAATAAAGTGAAGTGAAGTGTAGGTTTAGGTGAATTGAGAACCAAGCAGTCGGAGGTTCACTCTTACAAGATACGTCCTGCGCCCACCACTTTCATAAACAAGCCGATATTAAGTCGGTTTTTTTGTGCCTGAAATAAAGTGAAATGTAAGCTACCACTCCTGTAGCCGCAGAGCTTGCTCGCGTGAGAAGCGCCAGCTTCTAATTACTTACCACCGACATAACTGATACTTTATTTACGAGCTTCGCTCGTCGCGTCAGCAAGCTGCACGCCTACAAATAAAACCAACCCAATCTTTAAATCCAAACTCCGCGCTTATTCATCCGTTGTAGCCGCAGAGCTTGCTCGCTTGAGAAGCGACAGCTTCTATTCCCCCCTCAAAAATATAATTTATAAGATTTTATTTGTTGGCAACGCCAGAAATAAGTAATTTATTCACAAAGAGGTTAAGAGGCGCTGCGCTTTTAGAGGTAGTAATAAAGCTAAACTAATAAACCCGGGCTTATGTCTTCTCATTTACTTCTCTTTCGCTACTCTTTGTATAATAGATCTTTAAGTGGTTCATTGACCAAGAAACTAAATAACTAGAAGCGTTTAGCTCTAAGAAGGTTAAATACGGTCTTTAAGCTTAAAATGAGAGGTGGTATTTTCAAGTAAAGCTATCCCTAATCGTTAAATCTAAACTCCGAGCTTATTCATCTGTGGTAGACGCTGAGCTTGCTCGCGTGAGAAGCGACTGCTTCTATTCCCCCTCAAAAATATAATTTATAAGATTTTATTTGTTGGCAACGCCAGAAATAAGTCATTTATTCACAAAGAGGTTAAGAGGCGCTGCGCTTTTAGAGGTAGTAATAAAGCTAAATTAATAAACCCGGGCTTATGTCTTCTCATTTACTTCTCTTTCGCTTCTCTTTGTGTAATAGATCTTTAAGTGGTTCATTGACCAAGAAATTAAATAACTAGAAGCTTTTAGCTCTAAGAAGGTTAAATACGGTCTTTAAGCTTAAAATGAGAGGTGGTATTTTCAAATAAAACTAGCTCTAATTTTTAAATCTAAACTCCGAGCTTATTTATCCATTGTAGACGCTGAGCTTGCTCGCGTGAAAAGCGCCAGCTTCTGATGGCTATATCTAATCACTATATCTAATCACTATATCTAAGCCCACTTAACCCCTTTCTAAAGCTGCTCTTTATTATTACCTATGTTATTTTAAACGCCTTGATTAAAAGGATATTGCAGTATGTTTAAAACCCTATTTATTACGTTGTTTTTTATTTTTAGCGCCATTTTTATTGCAAGCGTGCAAGCCAACGAAGCTAGTAACTCACTTGTGGTAGGTGCGCAGCAATATGCTAAATATTTACCGCAGTTAAAAAATAAACGTATAGGGCTCGTAGTTAATCAAACATCAACGGTAGGGCAAGCTCACTTAGTAGATGCTCTGCTGACTAAAAATATTAACATAACTAAAATTTTTGCACCTGAGCATGGCTTTCGTGGCGATCACGATGCGGGCGCCCATGTAAAAAATGCCGTTGATAGCAAAACCGGTATTCCACTTATTTCTATTTACGGTAAAAATAAAAAACCAAGCCAAGCTGCTTTAGCCGATGTTGATGTGATTATTTTTGATATTCAAGATGTGGGAGTGCGTTTTTATACCTACATAAGCTCTATGCACTACATGATGGAAGCCGCTGCAGAGCAGGGGATAGAATTTTTGGTGCTCGACAGGCCCAACCCAAATATCGCCTACGTTGATGGGCCAATATTAGAGCCAGAATTTAAATCGTTTGTAGGCATGCACCCAATTCCTGTTTTACACGGCATGACCGTTGGCGAACTTGCCAAAATGATCAAGGGCGAGGGCTGGATCAATAAAGCGGCCGATTTAAAATTAACGGTGATCCCTGTTGATCATTACACTCGCAAAAGTACTTATAGCTTGCCTGTAAAACCAAGCCCTAACTTACCTAACGATCAAGCCATTGCGCTTTACCCATCACTTTGCTTTTTTGA
Source organism: Pseudoalteromonas sp. SG45-2 (assembly GCF_014164115.1). Classification (NCBI taxonomy): domain Bacteria; kingdom Pseudomonadati; phylum Pseudomonadota; class Gammaproteobacteria; order Alteromonadales; family Pseudoalteromonadaceae; genus Pseudoalteromonas; species Pseudoalteromonas sp. SG45-2. The sequence continues at coordinate 213,147 of NZ_JACJEO010000004.1, read as the reverse complement.
GGCAACGCCTATCAGTATTGGTAGAGGCACCGACTTTGCATTTCAAGTAATTGGCTATTCGCCAGTAGCATTAGGTGATTTTAATTTTACACCGCGCGCAATTAAAGGCGCTGCTTTAAACCCTAAATTTAAAAACCAAACCGTACAAGGGCTCGATTTAAGACAAGCAAATATCACAGGTCTAAATTTAACTTACTTAATAAATGCGTACACGGAGCTTAGTAAAAATAACATCTCGTTTTTTGAGCGCGCTGACTTTATGGATAAGCTAGCGGGTACTAATAAATTGCGCTTAGCTATTGAAGCAGGGCAATCAGAGGCGCAAATAAAACAAAGCTGGCAGGCGGGACTTGCGCAATTTAAAGCGCAAAGAGCGCCTTACTTGTTATATAAATAAGGGCTAAGCATGTTTATTGCTTTAAAAAATCAAAGGTATGGTTATATCAAACAAGCATTTATAGTGGCATTGAGCTTTATTATTGTGGGTTGTAGTACCCCACCGGAGCCTATTAGCTCGTTGCTACCACTTACAAAAAGCCAACTTGTAGAGCTGCCTAATGCACAAGTGGTTGTAACGTTTCCTGAGGTAAATCCAAGTAGCCGGTTTTATGTAAATAACCGAGGAACGTTTAAAGCTTACAAAGGGCGCGGGCAATTATTAATACAAAACCATAACGCACAAAGCGCCGATATTTACATTAATAATAAAAAGCTCGACGTTAACCAACTAAGCGCCAACACCTTATACAATTACAGTTTGGCAAAAAATACTCACAACGGTGTTAATACCTTTAAAGTTGAAAATATTCTCCCTGCTGGCGCAAGTTTAACGCTGCGTTTTGCATTTCCTACTTTAAGCGATGAACCAAAAAAGCATATAGATTTTAATGAAGTAGACGCATTAATTGAACGCGATGTAAAAGCAGGTTTTCCTGGTGCTGTATTGGCTGTTGTTAAAAATGGCGAGCTAATAAAATTAACCGCCTATGGCGATGCAAAGCAATACCAGCAAAGTGATTTAATGCTACTACGCCCAGAGCCTATGCAAACTAATACCTTGTTTGATCTTGCCTCCAATACCAAAATATTTGCCACAAACTTTGCACTTATGAAATTAGTAAGCGAAGGGTCATTAAATATTAATAAACCCGTACAAAGCTACCTAAGCGAATATAAAGGTGAAGGGCGAGCAAAGCGCACAGTAAAAGACTTACTCACACACAGCGCCGGATACCCGCCAGTATTTGACTTTCATCGTAAAGATGGCAGCTACGGTGACGCGTTTTATTCGCAAAATAGTAAAACGACCAAACAGCTATTACTTACCAGCGTGCCTTTTAGCAGTAAATCATCTGGGCAGCATGTTTACTCAGATATTGATTACATGATTTTAGGCGTACTAATTGAGCGCATAACTGGGCAGCCCCTTGACGAATACCTAGAGCAGCAAGTGTATGCGCCACTAAAATTAACTAACACGTTATTTAACCCACTAAAAAAAGGCTTTAAGCCGCAGCAATTTGCAGCCACTGAGCTTAGCGGCAACACACGAGACGGGCGTATTAAGTTTGATAATGTTCGCACCAATGTTTTACAAGGACAAGTGCATGACGAGCGCGCTTACTACTCACTTGATGGCGTAGCAGGGCATGCGGGGCTATTTAGTAACGCTCACGACTTAGCCGTGCTTTGCCAGCTATTATTAAATAATGGTGGCTACGGCGACCAACAATTATTTAGTGCAAGCGCTTTAGCGCAATTTTTAACGCCGCAAAGCAGCGATGAAACCTACGGGCTTGGCTTTAGGCTTGCCGGTAATAACCAAGCAAGGCGTTGGCACTTTGGTCCTTATGCAAGCGCGCAGGCTTATGGCCACACCGGTTGGACAGGCACAGTAACCGTAATAGACCCCGCTTACGAATTGGCTATTGTTTTACTTACTAATGCTCGCCATAGCGCAATTAAAGGCTCGCAAAAACGTTACGAATTTACAGGCAAACAATTTGAAACCGCGCAGTACGGATCGGTGGTGTCGCTTATTTATGAAGCGTTACTAAATCAATAAGCTATCGTATAGGTTAAAACGTACTAACTATGCCACCTTAAGTGATTTATTTACAGGTGACTTGAGTAAGCCAATCCATTAAGCTAAGCGGTTTACAAATCTAAGCCAGTTTATGCTGCTAGGCTTAACAAATAAGCGATAAAACGCGTACAAAGCGAGAGTGGCTCGCTAATAATTAAGGTTAACTTTTTATGCATTGGTATTCTATTTTACCGCCGCTAATTGCGATTGCTATCGTGTTTTGGCGAAAAGAAGTGATTATGGCACTACTTGTTGCCGTTGCTTCTTCTGAGTTTTTACTCGCCTTTCAGGGCGAAGGTAATAGCGTGTTTGATACTTTTTTAAATACCATTGAACGTATTATTTCGGTTGCCAGCTCGCCAGGTAATACACGCATACTAATATTTAGTATTTTAATTGGTGCATTGCTTGCCTACATTCGCGAATCTGGCGGCGTTGCAGCAACTGTTAATATGCTAATGAATAAAGGCATTGCAAAAAGTAAGCGCCAAGTGGGCTTTTTAACCATGTTTACCGGCATTGCGGTGTTTATAGAATCTAACTTGAGCGTACTTACCTCAGGGATTTTATCGCGTGGCTTGTTCGACAAATTTAAAATGAGCCGAGCGCGTCTAGCGTACATTATTGACAGCACCAGTGCGCCAGTATGTATTTTAATTCTGCTTAATGGCTGGGGTGCGTTTGTACTTGGTTTATTAGGTAACTACGAGCTAGGTGAGTCGGCTGTATCGGTGTTGTGGGGCAGCGTTGGGTATAACTTTTACGCCATAATTACCCTTGCCATTGTTTTTTATACCATCGCGTTTGATAAAGTGCATGGCCCAATGAAAGAAGCCGAAGAAAAACTAGAGCTTCAAACAACTGACTTAAAAGAAGAAGTAAAAGGCTCTAAAGCGCGTTACATGTTAATCCCGCTTATTACGCTTATTACCAGTATGGTTGGCTTTATGTATTACACCGGAAATGGTGTATTAGCCGAGGGCAGCGGTTCTAAATCAGTATTATATGCAACGGTTTTAGCCATTGTTGTCGCTTACTTTTTAATGATTGGCTCACGTAAATTTACGCATCATCAATTAGTTGATACCGGCTTTAAAGGCATGGGCGAATTAATGCCACTGGTCGCCATTGTACTGCTTTCGCTGACACTTGGCGCAAGCTTAAAAGAGTTGGGTACTGGTGTATTTGTAGCGTCACTTGTTGGCGACTACCTACCTATTTACTTAATCGTACCTGTGCTGTTTTTAACCGGCGCAGTTATGTCGTTTACTACGGGTACATCGTGGGGCACGTTTGCTATATTAATCCCAATTGGTGTGCCACTTATTCAAGCGCTAGGTTTACCACCGTCGCTTGTGGTAGGTGCTATCTTGGGTGGTGGTATATTTGGCGATCATTGCTCGCCTATATCCGACACCAGCGCTGTATCGGCTATTGCATCGGGGTGTGACTTACTCACCCACGTTAAAACGCAGCTACCATATGCCTTATTTGGTGGCGGCCTTACGTTTTTAGCGTACTTAATAACAAGCATTATTGTTTTGTAAGAGCGTACTATAGAAGTAATGCTTTAATAAACGAGCAATAATAATTACCTAAAAGCCTGCAACTATGCAGGCTTTTTTAGAGCATAAAACAAGGATTGTTTAAATGAAAAATAAAGCTTTTGTCTTTTTTAGTTTTTTATTATTTCTGAACGCATGCTCTTACCTAGAAAGTGAAATAGAACAAGCTAATAGACTAGCAAAAACATATCAGCTCGATATTAAGGCTGGCGATACTCGTTTATTTTTTCCTGAACAATTTTTAGGAATTGGAGGCAAGCCGCCTACACTTGAAATGGAAAGCACTTCTTTGGAGGATTCTTCAGAGTCACTTGATGGCATTGAAACCGCGCTGGAGGTTTATCCTGAAGGCTTTGTTTCCAAATTTATTAATGCTATTTATATTTCAGGACCTATGCTCATGGAGGGGGCTGAAGCGGGGGGAACATATTCAAGAAATTCTATAATATTATCAAATATCTCAGATAAGAACGGTACTAACTTCAATTATGAAAATTCGTTACGGGGAGTTCATCACGAACTTAGTTCTTTGATTTATTTACGCTCCCCTTTTGTTAATCTTGCATGGCAAGGTCTGTTGCCTGAAAGTTGGAGTCCTGCTTCCTCAAACTATGAGGCGTTAATGCAAGATAGGAATATAGGGCCTGATTATAAAAATGGCTTTCTATCTACCTACGGTAAAACTAATATTGAGAACGACTTTAATATTTTCGCCGAATTTGCTTTTTCTGAGCCTGAAAAGCTACGAGACCTTGCAGCTAAGTATCCAACTATAGCTAAAAAGCTGAGTTTATTTATTACTGCATATAAGCAGGTTCTTCCTGAGTATCAGCAGGGCTTCGAAGAGTATTTCACTAATACGGGTTTAAGCGATATTGCTATAAAACCTGATAATGTAAAGATTACGATTAACAGTGATTTTAGTAATGTTAAGCCGCAGATAATTCACTAAGTTACCCTAGTGAAGGGCTTATTTTTACAGATAGTGATTGTTTTAATATAAGGTATTTCTCAGTTAAAGAAACTCAAGTTAAATACTCAAAAAGTAATTTTTCTTATACCTAAAATCATTACAGAAATTAACTTCTTAGGATTTCTCTACCTAACTTTAAATGATATGATTTCGACAATTAAATAATAAATAAGGACATTTTTATGGATATTATTATCGGTCAACATGCGCTAAAGAAAAAAACACAGCTAACGCAACTTTCTGAACGTGCAATTGGTAAAGCCTTTAAAGATCAAGCTGCTTTAGCAATACAAATGACGCAATGTAGTGCAGCTGTTTATCGTCGATTACAACGAACTTATAAATCAACTGTAACACCACGCGATGAAAAAAGAGTTAAAGCAGGTGGCTTAAGTACACAATCAGTTACTTTTTCAACAAGTAATAGTAGCCAAAAATCCTTTAATAGCTTACTTCCTGCAATGCGAGGAAGAGGTGCACCTACAAATACTTCAAAAACGTCAAATGATGTTGCAGTTGCTTCTAATCAGCCACAAGCAGTTAACTTGTTGGCTTTGCTACATCCTGTTATAAGCGGCGACATAATGAAGACAGGTAATGCTGTTGAAAAAACAGCGACTATATTAGGGCTAGTAACAACGACTGTTGGTTTTGTAGTTCCAGGCGGTGGAGCTGTTTCATCAATTGTTAGTTGGGTAGGAAGTGGTGCTACGTATTCAGGTTTTTCAATGTCTAGAATTCGCTCTGATGCGCCAGACCGAGCTTATCACCAACTAACAAATTATATTACATGGCTAGCCGCTTGGAATAAAAAAGCGTGTGAGTTAATTGATATAGCAGATCCTAATGGTCAATGGACCTTTAGGGATATCGAGCATGGACTTTCATAAGATTAGACTGTAAGCAGCGTTTTAAAAGAAAGTGTAAATACGTTATACCTGTAACTTACGATTATTGAAAAGCCTGCTTAATTGCAGGTTTTTTGTTTTTAAAAACAAATAAAATTAAGTTGAATGGAGCTAAGCTAAGTAATATTAAGTTCAATAACACTCTCTCTATTATCTAAACCACTTAAATATAGACTTAAGTACCCGTATTTATATTTTTTAGGTTATTGTATAGCATGAGCTTTAAGCTTTTTAATAGCTATAAATTCTTACTTTTCAACTCATATAAGGCTGTAAATCCACACTATGTTTGCAATTGATAATATCATTCTCGTTAGTGCCATTTTAATTTTACTAGGAGTGATCTCGAGCAAGTTATCTGCACGCGTTGGCTTACCGGTGCTGGTGCTATTTTTACTTGTAGGTATGCTCGCAGGTGAAGACGGTATTGCAGGTATTTCATTCGACAACGCAGAGGCCGCACATGCTCTGGGTACCCTCGCGCTTGCCATCATTCTATTTGATGGCGGCTTACAAACGCCTACCAGTTCAATTAAACAAGTGTGGAAACCCGCGTCTGCTTTAGCAACCGTTGGGGTGTTATTTACTGCTGTAATTACAGGCCTTGTGGCCACTTATATTTTAGACCTGCCCATATTACAAGGTGTTTTACTGGGCGCCATTGTTGGTTCTACAGATGCTGCAGCAGTGTTTGCACTTTTACGAAGTGCAGGTATTCACTTAAATAAAAAGCTTAAATCTACCCTTGAAATAGAAAGCGCATCGAACGATCCAATGGCTATTTTTCTAACGGTTGGTTTGCTCGAAATGCTCGTTAATGGCATGCCAGTAGGGTTGGGCTTACTGCAGTTATTTGCTCAACAAATGGGTGTTGGCGCTATTTGTGGTCTTTTAATTGGCAAAGTATCGGTTTGGTTTATTAATCGAATTAAACTAAATGCATCGGGTTTGTATTTAGTGATGGTAACAGCATTTGGACTGCTTTCTTTTGGCCTTTCTGCAACGCTTGGCGGTAGTGGATTTTTAGCTGTATTTATAACGGGTGTTATTTTAGGTAACAGCAAATTTGTATATAAACGCGGTATTTTTCTGTTTCATGACGGCTTAGCATGGCTTGGGCAAATAACCATGTTTGTTGTGTTAGGGCTCCTTATTAACCCATCGTCGTTGGTTGATGTATGGTTAGAAGGGTTGCTTATTGCACTGGCACTTATTTTTGTTGCTCGCCCATTAGCGGTAGCGCCTATTTTAAAACTGTTTGGTTTTAACAATCGCGAAACTTTGTTTGTATCTTGGGTGGGCCTTAGGGGCTCAGTACCCATTATTTTAGCTATATTCCCATTACTATTTGGTCTTTCAGGGGCTGAGCTTATTTTTAATGTTGTTTTTTTCGTAGTGTTAATTTCAGCCACGTTACAGGGCTCAACAATGCCGTGGATGGCTAAAAAACTAAATTTAGTAGAGCCGCCACCTGATTTGGCTGCTGCAACGCTCGAAATCACAGCACTAAACGATATTGATATAGAAATTGTAGAGTACACTTTAAGTGACGTTTCTCGGGTTTCTGGGCGTAGCTTGTCACATGCTGCACTTCCTGAGAGTGTGGTTGTTGCTATGATCACACGAGGCCCGTCAATCATACCGCCACGAGGCTCAACTAAGTTAAAACCAAACGATCATTTATTTGTTGTTTTAAAACCAGATAACAGACCTTTTGTTGATTTAGTTTTTACAGCAACCGATAAAACAAACCATCAAGATAGCCACTTAGCCCACAACGAACTTAAAGTGAAAGGGGTAACGTTGGTAGGCGATATATTTTACTCTTACCACATGCAAATAGACGCCCCAGAAGAGATAAGCTTGGAAGAAGTAATTAATCAAAAGCTTTCAGGTGAAGTCAGTAAAGGCGCTATAGTTGTTATTGGTAATGTGCAAATACGCGTTATAACAATGGTACATACACGCATAGTTACCATTGGCTTAAAGTACTTAAATAATCCAGAAAAGCGACTTTTAAAGCAGTAATCATGAACAATGATTTATTAAGTGAAGACGGCACGTTTATAACTACGTAGGTTGGGTTGAGTGACACGAAACCCAACGGATCACTAATGCAATGAGCACACCCAAAGCTAGTTATGTGTAGTGTTTATTGTAGGCGTACAGCTTACTGGCGTGTCGGGCGTTAGCCTTATTTTTTGCTTACTTTATTTCAAGAATTATTGTTTTGTAAATTACGATAGCTTAAATAGTTAAAAGCCTGCTTAATCGCAGGCTTCTTGTTCGTAATATGTTTAAATTGATAATAACTAAGTGTACTCAGCACTATATGGGAAATTTAATTTTTGAGATTAACAGCAGGCTTTTTAATTAGTTTATGACTACCATCAAGCATTTTTTGTTTATAAAAATCAGGAAATAGCGATGGTGCATCTTTTATAACTAAATCATACACTGCACATGCTACTTTCCTCATTTCCCAATCTCCCTCAATAGAGCCTCTGACATTGAAAAAGTGCCTTAATGCTCTTGCATTAGCAGTTACCACAATTTTCGTTTCAGTGGCATTAGGTAAAGCTGATCTCGCAGCTGTTCTAAGCTCTCTTAAAGATTCTCTTTTTGAAAGAGTACAATCTTTTACGGTGGAAATAATCTTTCGATAGGTGTTCAAACTTCTGTAAATATCTTCAGACCATTCTTTAAATAACGTTTCATTTCTTTCTATAGATGGTGGTACTACAAATAAAGCCTCTGATTCATCATGATATTGCTGTGATAGTTGACTATATGCAAACCCAGCTCTGTGACGAACTAATTGATGTGTAAAACCTCTAGAAACACCTGATAAAATAAATGTCCAGTTCACATGTTCAAGTACACTTTCATGCCCTTGGGCTATTAGGTTTGCGATATAGTCTTGGTTATTCTTAGGTGACTGTCTTTTTTTCCCAAAAGATAAATAGCAAACTCTTCCGGCAACCTCAACGAGTTCTTCTGCATCTGAGCCTCCGGTTCTTAGCCACTCTAAGTTTTCATTCTCAAGGAAATGGATTAAAGCATTATCATCAAAGTTAGGTCGGCTAAGCATAACTACATTAAATTGTGCATATTTAATTTTCATCTTTTCCTTTTTCTTTCATTGTCTTTTTGAAATTACTATCAAATAATGTATATAACTTTTCAATTCTCTGATTGAGGCTCTGGATTTTTTCGTCTTTTATCTTCACTTCTTTATCTAGCTGAGATATAGCTAAAGATTGAGCCTTTGAGTCTTTTGCTAGCTCTTTCACAAGATCAGAACTCTCATTCAAAGCTGCCTTTAATGGTGTTACATGTTGAAAGTAAAAAGCTTCAATTTTACTGTCATCGAAGAACATCTTGCTTGCTACAGGAATAAATGTGAAGAAAATTGCAACAATAGTTATTGAGAGCCCCCCCCAAATCAATGCTTTATTCCTGATAAATGAAGATAACAAAAAAGTAAGTCTAGTATCTAAATCAGCAAAGTCTTTACTCAAAGTTAATACTTGCTTTTTACTGACACCAGTTCCATTGATCATTTTATTTGGTAGTTCACCGTCGAGTGAAAATAATAGTAAAGTCGCAACTTTATCATTTTTTTCCAATGTAACATTAGTCTTTCCCATATTGACTAAATAAACACTTATAAATCCTTCAAAATTAGGGTCTATATGGCCAGGATTAGTCATTACAATTCCAGCTTTAGACATTGAATTAGGAGGGAAAATTATCCCTCCAAGACTATTCGGCATTTTGAATTTCTCAGCAACTTGTATTACTACGGTTTGACCAGGACTGAGTTCAATAATATCTGAACCACAGTTCTCAATGCTTCTTTGTTTAGAAGAGATACCATCAGTAGCTGAGTAAATAGCTTTTATAGTTAAATCTACAGATGAAGACTGAACTTGATTCAATATATCGCTTCTATTAACGTCTTCAGAAGTAAGTAAGTCATTATGGCTAATTAAGTATTCAATTTTTGTTTTTGTTAGCATCAATCTTCTCTAATAATATAAATATCAGTAATATATTTATTGGTTTTATTTTAGAACGATAAAATCACGAGATTTAAATTTTGTTATAATACCATGACAGAAAGGTATTTATTTTAAAATCTTGATGCCCTAATTGTTTAATCTGTATTTACCTAAGCCCCACACTGCCTAACCCCATTACCCGCATGTTTAAGCGCAATAATTTGCCCTTTGCCGTTATGTGCCATAGCGAGCATATCACCGGTATTTATATTACTTTCTACCGCGTGTTTACCTTTTAAGTCACTCAACAGCGAACGCTTAATTTGCACTAGCACCTCGTCATTACAGCTGGCTATGTACCAGTCTTTATCTACCTTTACGAGTGTGCCGTATTCTATGTGGCGTTGTTGGTGGCGGCGTAAATCGTTAGCTAATTGGCTATCGAGTGCGTGTTTTTGCTCTGTAAAGGTGCTTGCGTAGCTACCAGCTTGATTTATTTCATGTGTTTTAATAAATGAATAGTCGTGAATGTCTATAGTGTTAAATACGCTGTTAAGTACGGTTTTAGACTCTGTATTTATTACGTTGTTATTATCAAACACAATAAAGGCGAACACACCCAGTGCGCAGGCAAGGCTGGTTAGCTGCAGCGTAAAGCCGAACTTTTTAGGCTTTGTGTGCGTGGCTTTATTAAGTAGCGCTTTTTGCTGAGTGCTTGTAAGTGTTGTGCGCTCTTTTCGCTCTTTGTAGTGTTGTGTGAGCTTTTGATCAAACGGCTCATCAGGCTTGTTCATTGTTTGCTCCTAATAAACGTTTAAGGTTTTGCTTGGCATAGCGCAGCCTTGTTTTAATAGTCTCAAGGCTGCTTTGCGTTATAAGTTCTATGTCGGCGAGCGAAAAGCCTTCTTGTTGCAAGGTTATGGCTTCGCGCTGTACAAAGCTAAGTTGTTTTAGGGCGGCGTCGAACGCGTCATAACTTATGTTTGAGCTGCCTATAGTTAAGCCACTTTCGCTTTTATCATTTTGTGCTGCTAAATGCGTGTTTTCGTCAAGTTCTACAAAGCGCTGCTGCTTGCGGTATTCGTCAATGAGTGTATTGCGGGCAAGTTTAAATAACCACGCTTTAGGTGTGGTTTGTGCTTGGTAAAGGTGGCGTTTTTCGATTACTTTTAGCCATGTTTGTTGGCTTACGTCGTATGCTAAATGCGTATTAGATTGCGTAACAAGGTAGTGGTATAAGTCGTTACTGTAGAGGGCAATAAGCTGCTCTAAGTAACGATTGTCGCCACTTTTTGCGTAACTTGCCATGCAGTCCTTGCTTGGCGTTTCAAATAACCATGACTTAATACTTAGTAGCATAGGCGTTTAGTCCGTTAAATAGAGTTATCTAATTTAAAATCGAGCTGTACAGTTTGACCTGTTTGTAATTGTGCCACACCTTCAATTACTTTGGGGCGATATTTCCAGCGTTTAATTGCTCTTATTGCTTCGCGGTCAAAGGTACGTTTTGGCTCGGCGTTAATAACTACTGGGTCGATTACTTCACCGGTGGGCGAAATACTAAAGCTTAGTTGCACCCAACCTTCAATACCATCGCGCGCTGCTGTGGTTGGGTATTTAGGGTTTATGCGCACTATGGGTGTTGCATCCCCTGTTGGGCGATTAATGGTGTTGTTAATGTCGCCACCAAAATCGTCAATTGTAACCGGCGTAAAGTCGCTAATTGCCAGCACAGGATCGGCTGATGTATCAAGCGGTGGTGCTTTTTGCGGTACTTTAGGCATCGGCGGTGGTGGCTGTATTTTTTGTATATGCCTTAGCTTTGAATCCTCAGGCGCTTGAAAAATCTCTACTATAATATCGCCCCCTGGTTTAACCGGTGCGCGTTGCTCGCCACTTATTAAATATTGCATAAACGCAAAAGCTGCAAAGGTCATCGCGGCGCCGCCGATAACGGCAGTCGATGTTTTAATAAATACTGGGTTGTTAGGTACTTCAAGTGTGTGCATAAGCCGCTCCAAATTTTATTGACCACTACTATTAGGGTGTTTTCAAAGCTATAACGGGTGGCAAATCAAAAAGGGGTGAAATAATTTTATAAAAAATGTGGGGTTTAGTTACAATAGCCATTCGCATTCTTTTACTTATTAACTTTTTAGGCTGTTATGCAACTCATTGAAATAAATAAAGCGCGTTACCGTAAACATTTAAACCGTGTTATTGCAGGATGCGGTATTGGTTTGGCTGTAGGCAGCTTGGCTATATCGCAAACGCTGATTGCTTTATTTCCTGATGAAAGTGGTAGCCACTTTCATTGGAACTTAATAGGCGTTGCTATTACAAGCGTTGGGCTTGCGTGGTTACTTAATAAATACCGTACACATACGTTTATGACAGAAGTTGTTTATGTGTGGGAGCTTAAAAAAGCACTTAATAAAATAACCCGTAAAATGGCTAAGTTAAAAGCCGCTGGCCGTGAAGGTAATGCCGATGCGTTATTAGCGATTCATTATAGCTACGCGGGCTCTCGGTTATTGTGGCAGCTAGACGATAATCTAATCACCATGGACGATTTAGCCATTAAACAAGCTGAGCTTGAATCTGTTGCAGCGCAACATAACGTAACGCTTAATGTTGAAGATTACGATGAAAGCATTTTAAAACAGTTTTAAAACTTAGGTTTTTAAATTAGTTGGAGGAGCCTTAATGAAAAAAGTACTCATAGTGTGTTTAGGTAATATTTGCCGCTCGCCAACCGCAGAGGCGGTATTAAAAGCCCGCGTTAAAAAGCTAGGCGTTAACGTTAACGTTGATTCGGCAGGCACTATTGGCTATCACGAAGGTAAAACGCCTGATAGTCGCTCAATGGCAGCAGGGGAGAAGCGCGGTTACAGCTTTAAAGGTATTTATTCACGTAAAGTACGTACAAGCGACTTTACTGAGTTTGATTTAATTTTAGCGGCCGATACGCAAAACTTAGCTGATTTAAAAGCCCAGTGCCCTGAGCATCTACAGTACAAATTAGCGCTGTTTTTAGAATATGGCGAGCAAGCCCAAAGCGCTATTCCCGATCCCTATTACGGCGGCGATGATGGCTTTGAAAATGTGCTCGATTTAATAGAAGCGGCTAGCGATAAAATACTCGCTAAAATTTAAGGCATAAGCTTTAACAAGCTTTTGGTAGCTATTAATTTTAAAGTGGAGCTGCACTTGAGTTATAACCATTTTGTCGGGTGTCGCTTCGCTCGCTCTACGTGATGGCGTTGAGTTGGAAGCTTAAATTAACTTTATAAAGCGCGAGGTAAACTCCCGCCTACATTAGACGTTAGAGGCTACAACAATTCTTTCACTTCTCTTGAAAATAACGCCTGTCGTCGCCATATATTTGCCATAAACAGTCTTGTACTACGGTGTATTTATCCTATTTTGTGATACTATCACTTTATTGTCGTGTCGTAGTTATTTAAATATTTGGATTTGTCGTGGCGCAAGTAAGAGCAAGAGTCCAGCTTAAAGTTGGCAGAAATAGTGATATCCCTGCAGAAATAATCTCATTTACTGATTTAAAAGATGGTAAAGAACATATTGCTATGGTGTTTAATAACGCCGATACAGAGCAAGATGTACCGCTAATTCGTATGCATTCAGAATGCCTAACGGGCGATGTATTTTACTCATCGCGTTGTGATTGTGGTGAGCAGCTAAATGAATGTATTGAAATGATGCACGAACAAGGCGGTATTTTATTGTATTTACGCCAAGAAGGCCGTGGCATTGGTTTATACAACAAAATAGACGCTTACGTATTGCAATCGCAAGGTATGAACACCTACGAAGCTAATAATCATTTAGGCTTTGCTGATGATTTACGTGACTTTTCGGATGCGGTATTAATGCTCAATGCGCTTAATTTAAGTCACGTTAAATTAATGACTAATAATCCTAAAAAGCTTAATGCATTAAAAGATGCCGGTATTAATGTTGACTCGGTTGTGGGCACACATGCGCACATTAAAGCGGGTGTTGCGGGTAATAAATCGTACCTAGAAACAAAAATTAAGCATGGCGCGCATATGTTAGATATTAAGAAAATTAAAAAACCTTAATTATTTAATTACGTTTCGTCTATTAATCCCCCCTCACGCCAAGTTATACTTGGCGTGTTTCGTTTTAAATTAAGAGCAAGTATGTCTACACAATTACGAATTTTTAAAGCCGATGCAGGGCTAAAGTGGTTAAAAGCCGGATGGCTTATTTTTAAAACCCAGCCAGCAACCTTTATTTTTATGCATTTATTTATTGGCATTGTAGGGCTGCTGTCTTTATTTTTACCGCTGCTGCAAGTAGTAGCAGCACTCGCTACGCCATTTTTAACCGCAGGGTTTTACCAAGCGGTGCTTAGTAAGCAACAGGGCGGAAAAATTATGCTAGCCGATATTCTCAAGCCATTTACGGCTAAGGGAAATCGTTTAGGGTTATTACGTTTAGCACTTTATCAAATGGGTGCGGGTATTTTAATGGCGTTACTTGCTAATGGCTTATTTGCCGATGCAGTGGCTGTTATGAGCCAACCAGGACTTGATCCAAACGTAGCACTTGAGCAAATGCTTGAGAGTATTTCGGGCGCGAATGTAATTTTATTTTTTATGGCAATGCTAATTTATTTAACGGCATTTGCGTACGCTGTGCCACTTGTTTATTTTAGTAAAGAAACACGCATTTTAACGGCGCTTAAAAAGTCGTTAATGGTGTTTTATCATAATATTTTGCCACTTGGCGTTTTTGGCCTTATTTGCGCATTATTTATGGCGCTTTCGATGTTCTTATCGTTCTTACCACTGTTGATTTTAATGCCGATTTGCTACATTAGCTTTTTTGTATCTTATCAAGCCATTTTTATGCCTGTTGTACCATTAAGTGACGACATTAATGTTAAGCCACTTAGCAGTGAAACAAGCGGACGTTTTGACGCTTAATGGATGATAAATTAAAGCAAAAACTAAAAAACTATGTACTTTGGTTACTAGGGCGCCAAGAATATTCGCGTCGTGAGTTAACGCTCAAATTACAGCAAAAAGAAGCGACAGAAGAGTTTATTGAAACGCTGCTTGATTGGTGCGAAAAGCACAATTTTATTAACGAGCAGCGATACTGTGAAGGCTTTGTAAGAAAACACATATTTAAATGCCACGGGCTTAAGCGAATACAAAGCGAAGCTATGGGCAAAGGGATTGATCGTTCGCTACTTGAAATGGTAGTTGAAGAGCTTGAAATAGATTGGTTTGAGCTTGCGCAGGATGCGTACAATAAAAAATATTCGAATACACCGCCAGATCTCGATTACAAAGATAAAGCTAAGCGCGTGCGCTACTTAATGTATCGGGGTTTTAGCTACGATGAAATTAATTTTGCAATGCAAGCACAGTAAATACAGGTGAGACTTTCAAATGCAGCACATGACTACCGCACAAATTAGGCAACAGTTTTTAGACTTTTTTGCCAGCAAGCAACATCAAATAGTACCTTCTAGCTCGCTTATACCGGGTAACGATGCCACGTTGTTATTTAACAATGCCGGCATGGTGCAATTTAAAGATGTATTTTTAGGCGCAGAAAGCCGCCCTTATACACGTGCGACAAGCTCGCAGCGCTGTGTACGTGCTGGCGGTAAGCATAACGATTTAGAAAACGTAGGCTACACTGCTCGCCACCATACATTTTTTGAAATGTTAGGTAACTTCAGCTTTGGCGATTACTTTAAGCAAGACGCGATTAAGTTTGCGTGGGAGTTTTTAACTGAGGTTGTTAAATTACCTCAAGAAAAACTGCTTGTTACTATTTATCACGATGATGAAGAAGCGTTTGAGTACTGGTCAAAAGATATTGGCTTAAGTGAAGATCGTATTATTCGTATTGCGACCTCTGACAACTTTTGGTCTATGGGCGATACTGGTCCATGTGGTCCGTGTTCTGAAATATTTTATGACCATGGTGAGCATATTTGGGGCGGACCTCCGGGCACTCCAGAGGAAGACGGCGACCGTTTCATCGAAATTTGGAACCTTGTATTTATGCAATACAACCGTCAAAGCGACGGTACAATGTTGCCTCTACCTAAGCAGTCTGTTGATACGGGAATGGGCCTTGAGCGTATTTCTGCAATTTTGCAGGGTGTGCATTCAAACTACGAAATCGATTTATTCCAAGGCTTAATTGCAGCAGCTGCAAGTGTAACTAACGCGCAAGATATGGACGATAAGTCACTACGCGTAGTGGCGGATCATATTCGTTCGTGTGCGTTTTTAATCTCTGACGGTGTTATGCCATCTAACGAAGGTCGTGGTTATGTACTACGTCGTATTATTCGTCGTGCTGTGCGCCACGGTAATAAGTTAGGTGCGCAAGGTTCGTTTTTCTATAAGTTAGTTGCTGCGCTAATTGAGCAAATGGGTCAAGCGTACCCAGAGCTTGCTAAGCAACAAGAAATTATCGAAAAAGTATTACGCATTGAAGAAGAACAGTTTGGTAAAACACTTGAGCGTGGCTTAGCTATTTTAGAAGAAAGCTTAAGTGACCTTAAAGGCGATATTATACCGGGCGACTTAGTATTTAAACTTTACGATACGTATGGCTTTCCAGCTGATTTAACGGCCGATGTTGCGCGTGAGCGCCAGATGACGATTGATCATCAAGGTTTTGAAGAGTGCATGGCTGTACAACGTAAAACAGCGCAACAAGCGGGTAAGTTTGGTGCTGATTACAATGAGCAATTAAAATCAGAAAAGCTTACTGAGTTTAAAGGCTACGACAGCACGCACCATAGCGCGACAGTGGTAGAAATTTTTGCCGGTGGCGAAGCTGTTCAGTTATTAGAAGATGGTCAACAAGGTATTGTAGTATTAGACCGCACACCGTTTTACGCTGAATCAGGCGGCCAAACGGGCGACACGGGTACTATTACAGTTGCTGGTGGCGAATTTAATGTTACTAATACCACTAAACTTGGTAATGCTTTTGCTCACCACGGTACTGTGCAAGGTCGCATTGGTGTTAACGATAAAGTGGATGCGACTATTGATGATGCACGCCGCGATAGCATTAAGAAAAACCACACAGCTACACATATTTTACACGAAGCACTACGCCAATTATTAGGCGACCATGTAGGCCAAAAAGGCTCACTTGTTCAGCCTGATCGTTTACGTTTTGACTTTTCGCACTTTGAAGCGGTTACTAAAGATGAGCTACGTGAAATTGAGCGTGTAGTTAATGACGAAATTCGTCGTAACTTCGCACTTAATACTGAGCTTATGGCTATTGATGATGCTAAAGCGAAAGGTGCTATGGCGTTGTTTGGCGAAAAGTATGATGACGAAGTACGTGTAGTTACTATTGGCGACTACTCTATTGAGCTTTGTGGTGGTACTCACGTTGAGCGCGCAGGCGATATTGGTTTATTCAAAATTGTATCTGAAAGTGGTATTGCCGCAGGTGTTCGCCGAATTGAAGCGGTAACCGGTGCTGATGCAGTTGCTTATGTTAGCGAGCAAGAGCAACAATTACATGATGTAGCTGCTTTAGTTAAAGGCGATAGCGCATCGGTACTTGAAAAAGTAACTGCGTTGCTTGAAAAGTCTAAAGGTCTTGAAAAGCAAATTGCGCAACTTAACGATAAGTTAGCAAGTGCAGCGGGTGCATCTTTACTTGATTCGATTGTTGAAATTAACGGCGTTAAGCTACTTGTAGCAAATGTTGAAGGTACTGAATCTAAAGCGCTTCGCGGTATGGTTGACGACCTTAAAAACAAGATTGGCTCAGGTGTTATTGCTCTTGGTGTTGCCAGTGGCGACAAAGTAAGCCTAATTGCTGGTGTAACTAAAGACTTAACAGGCAAAGTAAAAGCCGGTGAGTTAGTTAACCACATGGCAGGCCAAGTAGGTGGTAAAGGTGGCGGTCGTCCAGATATGGCACAAGCCGGTGGTAGTGAGCCACAAAACCTTGCTGCTGCACTAGATAGCGTTACAGCTTGGTTAACTGAGCGTACTTAAGCCTAAGTGGCGCTTATTGTTCAAAAATTCGGTGGCACTTCGGTCGGCTCAATAGAGAGAATTGAAGCGGTCGCCGACCTTGTTGTAAAAACCAGACAACAAGGACATCAAGTGGTTGTGGTGCTCTCGGCTATGTCGGGAGAAACCAACCGCTTAATTAATCTCGCCAAACAAATCGATACTCGCCCGAGTAGCCGTGAACTAGATGTACTTATTAGCACCGGAGAGCAGGTTTCTGTATCACTACTTGCTATGGCTATTATAAAACGTGGCCACTCTGCTGTGAGCCTATTAGCCGATCAAGTCAATATTTTAACCGATAACATGTTTGGTAAAGCTCGTATTGCAGAGGTTGCTGCTACGCGTTTGAAGCATGAGCTTGAGCATAATCGTATTGCTATTATTGCTGGGTTTCAGGGGCGTGATATTGAGGGCAATATTACAACGCTTGGGCGCGGCGGTACCGATACATCGGCTGTGGAAATAGCTGCGGCTATAAAAGCTGACGAATGCCAGATCTATACAGACGTTGACGGCGTATATACTACAGATCCTCGTGTTGAACCTAACGCGCGCAGAATGAGCCAAGTTACCTTTGCCGAAATGCTAGAACTGGCAAGTTTAGGGGCGAAAGTTTTGCATATTCGCTCAGTAGAAGCCGCAGGAAAACATAATGTGCCACTTAGGGTGCTTTCGAGCTTTAATCCCGATGAAGGTACATTAATAAGCTTTGAGGAGAACGATATGCCAAGCAAGGTTGTATCGGGGATTGCGTTTAATCGTGACGAATGTTTAATTAAGGTACAAGGTGTACCAACGGGCACGCAATATCTTTCAAAAATATTGAAACTTTTTGCCGAAAATGGCATCGAAATAGATATGATTAATCAAGTTAATCATAACTTTGAAAAAATAGACTATGCTTTTACTGTGCACTCGAATGATTATCTGCAAGCACTTGAATTATTGAGTGAAGATCAAGCTCAGCTCAGTGCTCAAAATATAAGCGGATTGCAAGCGGTAGCTAAAGTTTCTGCTGTTGGCATGGGTATGAAATCACATTCTGGTGTCGCTAGTTTATTTTTTGATGCATTAGCGCAGGAAAATATTAATGTGGTTTTAGTCTCGACTTCAGAGATTAAAATTTCAGTTTTAATAGATGAAAAGTACTTAGAGTTGGCTGTTCGTGCATTACACAAGGCATTTTTAACAGAAAATGGATAGATTGCGAGTTTTTACTTACTTTTCAGTCTAATTTTCATTAGTATGTTTAAGCGGAATCTTATAATTTTTATTGGAACATGGGAGCAAGAGAATGCTAATACTAACTCGTAGAGTAGGTGAAACCCTAATGATTGGTGACGAAGTAACAGTTACTGTTCTAGGTGTTAAAGGAAATCAAGTTCGAATCGGTGTTAATGCACCAAAAGACGTATCAGTGCATCGTGAAGAGATTTATATGCGCATACAAGCTGAAAAGTCGAACCCTAATCCGGGCAATGCTTAATCAACACGTATACGTAGTTGAGTAATTAACTCAACTAGACTAAAAGCCACTCACTGAGTGGCTTTTTTGTTTATAAAAGCGAGTGTTTCAGGACTAAGTATTTGTTTTGATATGTACTGCATGCCGCTTTTGTTTTTAATAATAATACCTTGTTGGGTGTCTATTACTTCGCTTATATTTTGCCATTCTAATTGATAGCTTTTGTAATGATTAGCAGATTTAATACCTTCTTCATCAAAGGTAAGTGTTACCTCAGAGCCTGATGCTCTGCTGAGCATTTGTCTGGTTACCCACCATGGTCTGCGATAGTAAAAAGCGACGCACTCGAGTACCGCTAACATGATCATAAACGATCCTAAGTAATGATCGTCTAAAACATAAATGCCAAATAGACCAAGCGCAACTAACAACACAAGTAAAAAGTATTTAGGTTTTGCACGCTTACTATAAGGGAGTGACTCATCAAAACACTCGTAAAAGTAGGGTTTATCTAATGTGTAGGTGGTTGTGAATGCCATTTTGCCTTGCTTTAAATATCGTTTTTTTTATTTTAACAAGCTAACTGCTAAATGAGCAGCTTTATAGTCAGTGATTTTATTACTGGCACAAAAAAACGGCTCGAAAGCCGTTTTTTTTAGCGGTACAAGAAGAATTAACAGTTAGTTTCTTCAGCGTTCACGCCTTCTTTAACATTTTCACATGCATCTTCAACAGAGTTTTGCACATCAGTTACTGCTTCGTCGATACGTTCGCCAGCATCTTCTGCATGGTTGTCTTCACAACCCATCATGAAAAAACCTGCAAATACTGCGATTAGTGCTGCTTTTAAAGTTGTAGAGTTCATAGTGTAATTCCTTGTAAGTATTAATTAAATTTTAGTGTTTGTTAGATGAATGCTTTATCTACCTGGGTGATTTACCACGTAGTGCACCTGAAACTAATGAAATCACTAAAAGTACTAAAAAGATAAAAAATATAATTTTTGCTATACCAGCTGCGGCACCTGCGATGCCACCAAAACCTAACACTGCAGCGATTAAAGCAATAACTAAAAATGTAATTGTCCAGCGTAACATTGTTTTCTCCTTGGTTATCAAATTTGCTCATAATAACTAATGCCAGTTATATGCCAAAATTTATTTGGCATAAATATCAATTAGTTATGGGTTTTTGCTGTTATTCTAGCTATTAGTTGGTTAGTAACTTTTACGCTTTGTTATGTAAGTTATTCACACTGTTGCAAATAACTGCTAAATGTTCACTAAATAAACTTATTTTGGTAAGACCAATTAACAATTGGTGTGTGGCTTTGCATTTTATATTAAGAATTAGTGTTTATTTTTACTTAGCTTGATAGTTAATTAACAACTTCCATATAACTATTAGCTATAGTCGTTATTTCTTGTATGTATTGTAGAGCGCGTGATTGCTGAGTTATGGCATGTAAATTAATTGAGTGTTATGTTATTTATTGTTTAATTGGTTTTACCAATTTACAAGATGTAGACAAAGCGATTAGTTTTGTTATTATCCAGTGAATAAATATTTAATTAAATCGATTTTTTATTTTCGATATGGGTTTCAAGGGGAGAAAAATGGATATAGGTGCTCTACTCACAACGGCTGGTAACTTAATGCTTACTGGCATGGTTGGGGTGTTTGTATTTCTGTCGATATTAATTGGTGCAGTAACGCTTATGTCTAATTTGGTGACGCGCTTTAGCGAACCTGACGTGGCGACACCAGTTAAATCACCATCTTTTAAATCTCAAGGTGTGCCTAATGAGCACATCGCTGCTATTAGTGCTGCCATTGCTCAGTACAAATCAAATAATAAATAAGGGGCACACACATGGCTAAATTAAAATTAACAGAATTGGTATTACGCGATGCTCACCAATCATTATTAGCAACGCGTATGCGCCTAGACGATATGCTACCGATTGCTAGCAAATTAGACGATGCGGGTTATTGGTCTATTGAATCGTGGGGCGGTGCTACATTTGACTCGTGTATTCGTTATTTAGGCGAAGATCCTTGGGAGCGTATTCGTGCACTTAAAAAAGCGATGCCTAATACTAAACAGCAAATGCTATTACGCGGTCAAAACTTATTAGGTTACCGCCATTACGCTGATGACGTAGTTGAAAAGTTTGTAGAACGTGCACATAAAAATGGCGTTGATGTATTTCGTATATTTGATGCAATGAACGATGTACGTAACCTAGAAACAGCTATTAAAGCGGCTGTAAAAGTAGGCGCTCACGCTCAAGGTACTATTTCGTACACAGTTAGCCCAGTTCATACACTTGATATGTGGCTAACTCTTGCAAAGCAGCTTGAAGATATGGGTTGTCACTCAATTTGTATTAAAGATATGGCGGGTTTATTAAAGCCGTACGATGCTGAAAAACTAATTAAAGCACTTAAAGAAACTGTATCTATTCCAATTGCTATGCAGTGCCACGCTACAACAGGTTTAAGTACTGCTACTTACCAAAAAGCAATTGATGCTGGTATTGATATGCTCGATACCGCTATTTCATCAATGAGTATGACTTATGGACATTCCGCAACTGAAACTATTGTATCGATAGTTGAAGGGACTGAGCGTGATACTGAGCTTGATTTAAACCACCTAGAAGAAATTGCTGCTTACTTTAGAGATGTACGTAAAAAATATGCGGCATTTGAAGGTAGCTTAAAAGGGGTTGATGGGCGCATTTTATTAGCTCAAGTACCTGGTGGCATGCTTACAAACATGGAAAACCAACTTAAAGAGCAAGGCGCAGCCGATAAGCTTAATGAGGTTTTACTTGAGATCCCACGTGTACGTGAAGATCTTGGCTTTTTACCTTTAGTAACACCAACGTCGCAAATTGTTGGCACTCAAGCGGTACTTAATGTGCTAACGGGTGAGCGTTATAAAACAATTACTAAAGAAACTGCTGGCGTATTAAAAGGTGAATATGGCTTAACACCAGCACCAATGAATAAAGAGCTACAAGAGCGCGTGCTTGATGGAGCGGAAGTTATTACTTGTCGCCCTGCTGATAACATTGCACCTGAGCTTGCAACGCTTGAAGCTGAGTTATTAAAAGAAGCACAAGAGCAAGGTTTAACACTTGCTGATGATCAAATTGATGACGTATTAACTTATGCATTATTTCCACAAGTTGGTTTGAAGTTTATTAAAAACCGCAACAACCCAGATGCATTTGAGCCAGTACCTTCTGTTGAAGATAAAAGCAGTAAAGCACCTTCTAAATCAGTTTCAAATAATAACAAAGTGAAGGCTGAGCAATACAGCGTAAAAGTAGATGGTAAAGTTTATGACGTAGTCGTAGCGCAAGGTGGTGAACTTAAAGAAGTAACATTAAAAGACTCTGAGCACATTCCTCAATCTGCTTCGGTTGCATCAGGTGAAACACTTAACGCGCCTCTAGCCGGTAATATTTTTAAGATTAAGGTAAAAGCTGGGCAAGTTGTTAACGAAGGCGATGTAGTGATTATTATGGAAGCCATGAAAATGGAAACTGAAATACGCGCTACGCATACCGGAACAATTGCTGAAGTGTTAGTTAGTGAAGGCGATGCTGTAACTACCGGCGACGCTATGATTGCATTAGCTTAGGAGTAAATAGAGGATGGAAGGTATTTTAAACCTCTGGAATGCGACAGGCATTGCTAACTTTACAATCCCATCGTTAATAATGATTGCGGTAGGGTGTTTATTACTGTTTTTAGCGATAGCTAAAGGCTTTGAACCACTATTATTACTACCTATTGGTTTTGGTGCAATTTTAACAAATGTACCAGTGGCAGGTTTGTCAGACCCAGGTGGGCTTTTGTACTACGTTTATTATGTGGGTATTGATACGGGGATTTTTCCGCTGTTGATATTTATGGGAGTAGGGGCGCTGACCGACTTTAGCGCACTTATTGCAAACCCACGTATGTTGTTATTAGGTGCGGCTGCACAGTTTGGTATTTTTGCTACATTGTTTGGCGCTATATTACTTAACTATGTGCCAGGTTTTGAATTTACTCTACAGGACGCATCGGCTATTGCCATTATAGGTGGTGCCGATGGGCCAACAGCAATATTTTTAGCATCAAAACTGGCACCTGATTTACTAGGCGCAATAGCAGTAGCTGCGTATTCATATATGGCACTTGTGCCAATTATTCAGCCGCCAATTATGCGTGCACTAACAACCCCAGAAGAGCGTAAAATAAAAATGCCAGAGCTTCGCAAAGTATCTAAAAAGGAAAAGATTATTTTTCCACTTATGGTGCTTAGTTTAACGGCTATGTTTTTACCGGCTGCTATACCGCTTGTAGGTATGTTTTGTTTAGGTAACTTAATGCGAGAGTCGGGTGTTGTTGATAGATTAAGTAACAGTGCTCAAAACGAAATCATCAATGTTACAACTATATTTTTAGGCTTAGCTGTTGGTTCAAAGCTTGCTGCAGATAAGTTTTTAACTGTTGAGACGATTGGTATTTTAGTGCTTGGCGCACTGGCTTTTGCAATTGGTACGGCATCTGGCGTATTTATGGCAAAAGGACTTAACCGAATATCTAAAACGCCTATAAATCCATTAATTGGGGCGGCAGGTGTATCGGCTGTGCCAATGGCGGCACGTGTAGTTAATAAAGTTGGCCTTGAAAGTAACCCACATAACTTTTTACTTATGCATGCAATGGGACCCAACGTAGCGGGTGTACTTGGTAGTGCAGTTGCTGCGGGTATTTTATTAGCACTTGTTGGCTAAAAATGTAATTTAAAATAGATTAACCATTAAGCGCAGTTTACTGCGCTTTTTTTTTGTTCTTAATTTCTTCACCGCTAAATGGTTTCTTGTTCAGCACTTTTTGTTTACAGTAACAGCTCTTCAACATTTTAAGGATAGTTATCATGCTTCACACGCCTTTAGCAAAGCACTTGCCTCACGTTAGTAAACTTGTATTTGGATGTATGGGTCTGGGAGGCGGTTGGAATAAAGACGCAATCACTGATGCACATGTTAAGCAAGCTCATGAATGTATAGATAACGCCATTGAAGGTGGTATTAATTTTTTTGACCATGCTGATATTTATACTTTTGGTAAAGCAGAGCAGGTTTTTGGTAAAGCATTAAGTGAGCGGCCAGAGCTTAGAGAGCACATGTATATTCAATCTAAGTGTGGGATTCGATTTGAAGATGACTTAGGGCCAAAGCGTTATGATTTTTCCCAAAAGTGGATTGAGCAGTCAGTTGAAGCATCATTAAAACGATTAAATACAGATTATTTAGACGTACTTATGCTGCATCGCCCTGATCCACTCATGGAAGTTAACGAAATTGCTCGCATATTTAGTTGCTTAAAAGAAAGCGGTAAAGTGCGCAATTTTGCAGTATCGAATATGCAGCAGCACCAAATGAACTTTTTACAACACGCACTTGATATGCCAATTGTTGCTAATCAAATTGAGGCTAGTTTGCAAAAACATCAGTTTGTTGATGAAGGTGTATATGCCGGTAACAGTGACGGTAAAGATCTTAATTTTACGCCAGGTAGTATTGAGTACTGTCGTCATTTTGAAATCCAAATTCAAAGCTGGGGTAGTTTATGCCAAGGCTTGTACAGCGGTAGTGATTTATCAAACGCATCTCAGGCAGATATCAACACCAGTCTTTTAGTTAATAAGCTGGCTGCACTTTATGAAACCTCTGCTGAGGCAATTGTACTTGCATGGTTGCTTCGCCATCCCGCATCTATTCAGCCAATTATTGGAACAACTAATGCTAAACGGATTAAAGCCTCTTGTGATGCTGTAAACGTAGAGCTAACTCGTGAGCATTGGTATGCACTTTATGTAAGCGCTAAAGGCCACGAATTACCATAAGTAGGGCGTTAATATGAACATATTCGTTATTTTAATTGGTTTGTTTGTTGCGCTGGCGATACTTATACCCTTGCTTGAAAAGTATCAAAGTAAAATAGGGCTCAACGGCGCAACCAAATACAGTAAATATATTTGGCCATTAGTGATGGTGTCTTTAGTTATTCAGCTCATTTATGTACTGATGTACTAATGGTTTATAGCGTATACAAAAAAGCCTTTGCAGGTTAAACCTGCAAAGGCTTTTTTAATGTTTATTGATAAACTTTATTTAAGTGCTAACTGTAGCTCGCGATTGCGCTCAAGCTGGGCAATAAAGTTATCAGCAATAGGTTTAAACTTGGCAAGTTCTGAGCGAGGTAATGGCTCTGACTTAGGAAGTTTTACAGTTTTAGGATTACGGTGAACGCCATTTACTAAAAATTCATAGTGCAAATGTGCACCAGTAACACGACCTGTAGAACCTACAGTACCAATTTGTTGGCCCTGTTTAACTTTTTGGCCCGTTTTAACTAGCTTCTTATTTAGGTGTAAGTACTTAGTTACATATTGCGTGCCATGGCTAATAAATACGTAGTTACCGTTGTACTTGCTGTAACCGGCTTTAATTACTTTACCGTTACCAGATGCAACAACAGGTGTGCCAGTGCGTGCAGCAAAGTCGATACCACGGTGCGCTCTAACTTGCCCAGTAACAGGGTGTAAGCGGCGAGGATTAAAGCTCGAACTAATATACTTAAAGCTTACAGGCGCACGTAAAAATGCTTTTTTCATGCTACGCCCTTCAGGCGTATAAAAATTGCCGTCGGTATGGCGAATAGCTGCAAAGCGCTGACCTTGGTTTACAAATTCAGCTGCAATAATTTTACCAGTACCAATAAACTCGCCATCAACATAGTGAGACTCGTAAATTAAGCCAAATACATCGCCTTTACGAATGTCGTTTGCAAAATCAACATCCCAACCAAATATGTCAGCAAAGTTCATTATTTGGCGTTCGCTTAAACCTGCTGCAATTGCTGAAGTCCAAAAATTGTTAGATATTTCGCCGCCAGCGGTTTTGGTTAGCGTTTCAATTTCTTTGCTATCAATAGCTGTATCGTAATTACCTTCTTCGTTTAAGGTAACAAATAAAGTATCGGTTTTTGAGATCACATAGCGCAGTTGAGCTAAGGAGCCATCTTCAGCTGTCGCAAAACTAAGTATTTCACCTGGGTGAATTTTAGTCAGCTTGCGAGTCTCAGCATTAGTGTTAATTAGTTTATGAAGCGTTTGAGCCGAAAAACCAGCACGCTTAAAGATAATTGCTAAATTGTCGCCATTTTTAACTTTATGATCGACAAAGTCGTATTCTGGTAACTTTTCTGCTGCTTGCTCTGAATTTAACTCAGTTAATTTTTCGTTGTTATCAACTTTAACTTGTAACTCATAGCGCTTACCAATTTCTAGTGCATTTACACTATTGTCTTTGGATGCAGTGGCTTTTTCAGAAGGAAGAAAGGCTAAGCCAACAATAGCAGAAACCAAACCTAGAATAAGCAATTTGTGTTTTTTGGGGAGCGTGTGAACCACGTGAACCATAACGTGCCTTTTTCTGCTGTCAAGATAATAAATACATAATATTGCAGGATATACTTAATAATGTACGAATACTAGTGTTTTGTAGATTTAAACTGACCTTAAACTACGCTAAAATCGGGCTTAGAAAGCCTTTTTTAACGCTCTACCTAGCTAAGACTCAATTGATTTAGTTTAGTTGCATGAATCACTTAAAAAGTTGTTTTAATTAGGTAGAAATTTGTTATGTTAGCTACATCTATTTATTCGGTTTAAACCTTTATTAAACCGTGACTACGCAAGTAACTAGTCGCCCCTTCGTCGGCAGAATTTTGGAGTAATACACAGTGGATTTACAAACCGCTCTAGCAGAGATAAAACGCGGTGCAGAAGAAATATTAATTGAAGACGAACTAGTTGAAAAACTAAAGTCGGGCAAGAAGCTAAAAATAAAAGCAGGCTTTGATCCTACAGCGCCTGATTTACACTTAGGACACACTGTACTAATTAATAAAATGAAAACCTTTCAGGATTTAGGTCATGAGGTTATTTTCTTAATTGGTGACTTTACTGGCATGATTGGTGACCCAACGGGGAAAAACGTAACGCGTAAACCACTTACTCGTGAAGACGTACTAGCCAATGCCGAAACATATAAAGAACAAGTATTCAAAATTCTAGATCCTGCTAAAACCACTGTTGCATTTAACTCTACTTGGATGGAAAAGTTAGGCGCTGCAGGCATGATTAAACTTGCTGCAAACCAAACCGTAGCACGTATGCTTGAACGTGATGACTTTAAAAAGCGTTATGGAAGCGGCCAACCAATTGCAATTCATGAGTTTTTATATCCACTGGTACAAGGTTGGGATTCGGTTGCACTAGAGTCAGATGTTGAACTAGGTGGTACTGATCAGCGCTTTAACTTGTTAATGGGCCGTGAGCTACAAAAAGTAGAAGGTCAAAAGCCGCAAACAGTATTAATGATGCCATTACTTGAAGGTACTGACGGCGTTCAAAAAATGTCTAAGTCGCTTGGTAACTACATTGGTATTACTGATGCACCTAACGATATGTTTGGTAAAATAATGTCAATTAGTGATGTGCTAATGTGGCGTTACTACGACTTATTAAGTGCGCTTTCTATTGAAGAAATTGCAGCTCAAAAAGAACGTGTTGAGCAAGGTACGAATCCGCGCGATATTAAAATTGAACTAGCTAAAGAGCTAATTGCTCGTTTTCATAGTGAAGCTGATGCACAAGGTGCACATGATGATTTTATTCAGCGTTTTCAGAAAAAAGCGTTACCAGATGAAATCCCACAGCTAACAATCACTATTGCAGAAGATACTATTTTAATTGCTAACTTGCTTAAAGAAGCAAATTTAGTAGTAAGTACATCAGAAGCAATGCGTATGATTAAGCAAGGTGCAGTTAAACTTAACGGTGAAGATAAAATCACTGATACCAAACTTGAAATAGCAAAAGGCACAACGGCTATTTACCAAGTAGGTAAACGTAAGTTTGCAAATATTACTGTAGCTTAAGCACATTTTAAAAACTAAAAAACCAGCCTCGGCTGGTTTTTTTTGTGCTCGTATTTTGAGCCCTTTAAATCAATTTTAATATTTCAATGCTGGCTATTACTAACAACCAAAATACACGGGCCTGATTTAACCTATTAATTATTACAGGTACATCCTCGGGTGTAGGTAGTCTATCAGTGCCAATACGCATTTTATTAAAGCGAGTACCTAAATAAACTGCAGGCCCGCCCAACTGCACGCCAAGTGATGCAGAACATGTGCTTAAGAGCCAGCCTGTATTTGTTTGATAAAAATGCCTGCCATAATGCTTTATATAATGCATGCTTTGTTTGCTTGCTCGACTTGCTGCAATAGTTAAAGCGAGTAAGCGCATGGGAATGTATTCAATAATAAACAAGAGTGTTTTAAGCGGTTTTAAAAAGTAACTATTTGGGGGGATATCACTACGCCATGCTTGTTGTATTAAGGTAAGTAACCGATAGGCAAGGGCAGCAATAGGACCAAATGCTAAAAATATAAATATGACTACGAAATAGTATCGAGCAGTGCGCAGTATTAAGCTCTCAGTTAATGCTTTGATAATACCAGCAGATGAAAGCCTATTAACTTCACGGGCAAGCAGTGGCTTTAGTAATTCGCGCGCTGTGGATTTTTGATTTTGTTTAGTTAGCTTTGCAATGCGAAGTGCTTTTTTATCAATGCTCTTACTTTCTAAGCATAAGTATAAAATAAGGCCAGCGAGTAATTCAGGATAAAAAGCAAACTCGAGTAGCAACACTACAATAATGAGAATGACACTTAAAATAAGTGAGCTTGCGAGTATAGCTGCCAAATATTGATAGCTTTTAGGTTCTTTGCTTTTGTATATACGTTTGCCAATAGCACTAAAAACAGCATTTAACGCCGTATTAGGATGATACCAGCTAATAAGGGGAATAAAGCGCTCAGCAAGGAGCGCTAGTATAAAGGCAATAAAGTCCAAGTGATTTTGAACAATATTGCTAAGCATTTACAGAGATACTGCTGTAAGCTTTTCTAAAAGTGCAACAACCATTTTAGATGAGTTGATTGATGCTGTTTCTAGGTATTCTTCAAATGATTGTGGTGACTCTTTACCAGCAATATCAGACATTGAGCGAATTACAACAAATGGTGTGTTTAGCGTAAAACACGTTTGTGCAATTGAAGCGCCTTCCATTTCAACAGCAAGCATTGTAGGAAAATCACTACGTGCTTTATCAATGCGTATAGGGTCACACATAAATGTGTCACCAGTACAAATTAAGCCAACGAGTGTTTTAACATCACTGATTTGTTCGATAGTTTGCTGTGCTGCTTCAACTAATTTAGGGTGTGCTGCAAAGCCTGCCGGCATTTGTGGTACTTGGCCAATTTCGTAGCCAAAAGCAGTTACGTCTACATCGTGGTGACGTACTTCTGACGAAATTACTACATCGCCAACACTAAGAGAAGGATCGAATCCACCGGCTGAGCCTGTGTTAATTATGCAATCAGGTTTGAAGTTATCGATCAGTAAGGTAGTTGCAATAGTTGATGCGACTTTACCAATACCAGATTGAACAAGTGTCACCGTGTTACCAGCCAACTCGCCAGTATAAAAAGTGAAACCTGCTTTAGTTAAAATTTGTGGGTTTTGCATAGCTTCACGTAAAATTTTAACTTCTGGCTCCATTGCGCCAATAATACCAACATTCATAAAGTTTAATTCCTGAGTTTGAATCACTTGATTATACGTGAAGTTAGCAATAAAAAACAAAAAAGCGAGCTTGTTTATGAGCTCGCTTTAAATACTTTTTAGGAGAGTATTTAATTCGTTTTTTAAATTTCAGCTAACGCGGTGGTTTGCGCTTTAGCTTGAGAAGGTGAAAGTACCGCTGGCTTATGTGAGCGATTACGAACAGGGCGCTGAGTTTGTGTTGCTGCAGGCTTACCAAGTTTAAACATAATTGCATCGCGTACTTCAGAAGGGCGGTAGCCCGATTTAACTTTCATACGAATATGTGGAATGCCCGCAGACTCTAGTGCACCGTTTACAAACCAGTCGCGTTGAGCTTTGTGGCCATCTTTGTTGGCATTGTTAACTAGGTCAACAGCAGCAATGATTGTTAGTTTTTCTTTATCGATTAAAACAAAGTCGAGTTGCTTATTTTTAGCTTTAGCTAAAGCAGCACGTTTAGACTTTACTGAAAGGCCTTGCTTACAGTCAATAACGTCGATTAACTTAACGCGACTAACAATTTTATATTGATCGCCAACAGCACGCTCTAGAAGATTTAAAAAAGCGCCTTCAACCTGCGTAAAAACAGTTTGCTTGCGAGTAAAAGGATACGGGTTTCCGCCATCGTCATTAAATTTTGACGCAACAACAGAGGCCCCGACAACTAATACTAGGATTAATAATAAAGCGAATTCCATACGGTAACTCCATAACAACAAATTGACACTGCTCAAACAAAGCAATTTACGTGCCTAAAAAGTATGGGTTATAAAATAATTACCGGCTGGTTTACAAGCAATAGCTACACAGCGATTAAGCTTTGTAGCCTCCTTTAATACCTTTTACTGCAATAGCTACAGCATCGTGTGCATGCAGTGACTCATAGTGGTTTATTTGCAGCCAATAATCACTGTAATGGTTTGCCTCTAGCAATGCTTTAATTTTACGCGCTGCATCTTCACAAAACATAAGGTTTTGACCATTCAAACGGGCAAATTCTTGCTCATCTTCACGTTTTACTGCTGCTTGTACTGGTGTTTTAAGCTCAGCTTCAAGAGTGTTAATTAGCGTAACTACGTCAAATTCTTGAATGTTGCTATCAAGCTTTACTTTTACGTTGGCAATAGAGCGCTGCGAGTGGGGAGTCGCTACAATACCTTGTGTAGTGCCTAGCCATTCGTGCACATCTTTTTGGCTCAACGTTTCTTGGTTAAACTTTTCGTTAAACGCGTTTTGTATAAGCTGGCGCGCAAGTGCAGCAGAGCATGGGCACGTTGAAGAATAAGTAACATCTACGGTTAGCTCGTAGCTAATAACGTTATTTTCAATTGTACTGGTAAGTACAACTGGGTAGCTTTTCCAGCCCGCTTTGCCACTTAATAGTGACTTACGGCGTAGCGGTAATTCAAATTTAAATTCAATTTGTGCTTTATTGCTCAGCCCTTCGTGGCTAGTTATAAAGGTATCGAGTGCCTGCGCTATTGTTTGCGGATTGACTTGCTGCTCGGTTGAAAGCAGATCAAGTGCCAAAAATAGACGTGACATATGAATGCCTTTGGCATCTTCTTTATGTAAATTTACAAATGCACGAGCTTTGGCGTTTACTGTAACTGGAGATAAGTCTCGGGATTCAAAAATAAATGGCAGTTCTATTTCGCCCATGCCAACCCAGTCTAATTTACCTGTTTGTAAAGCGGGTGCAGTGTCTGCTATATCTGGCATATTGGTTTGCATGTGCGCTACTCGTATTTTGGGGATAATAAAGCGGGGCATTTTACACTAAATAATTTATTGCTGAAATGATGAGTTTAATAGATGAGCTAAATCAAACATGAAAAATTCTGTTTTTATCGCACAACGTGAGTAGTGGTAGGAGAAAAATGCTAAAATCTGGGAAAATGGTATGTTTATACATACGCATTGCCTTCTTTATATTAAGTACACAGCTAAGAGATAAAATTACGTATGACCGATTATTCTTTGAGCCCTTGGGCTCGGGTACTTTCCAGCTCAATAACGCGATTTGGTGAATTTAAAACCGCTGCTATTTGTTACACTTTATTTTTAACTGTATCTCTTATTTTATCGAGCATGTTTTATTATGTGGCGATAGGCGAATTACACCTGGTTGATATTTTAGCCGTGGTATTTTTTACGGCTGTAGTTTCTCCTTTAATTATAAGTGTGTTGCTTAATTCAATTCGACAACTAGATGCCTCATATGCTTATTTAGATAGCGCCACCAAACAAGAAAAGCTTTTAAATCAAACCCTAAAAGATAACATTAACCGTCTAAACATCGAAATTGATGAGCGTAAAATGGCATTTCATGCCAAGCATCGCGCTATCGAAGAACTACGACGAGAAATTGCTGAGCGTAAAAAAACACAACAAGAACTTGCTCAACAAAGCATGCTGCAGCGCTCAATAGTTGATTCATCTCCTGATTTATTTTATTACCGCGATAACAATGGCGTGTTTGCTGGTTGTAATAAAATGTTTGAAGAAGTAATGGGCAAATCAAGTAGCGAACTAATTGGCAAAACGGTTGAGCAGATATTTCCTAGCCACTTTTTATCTGAAGTTTTGAAAACCGATAAAGAAGTAGAGCAAAGCCATAAAGCACTAACCATTGATGTGGGTTATGAGGTAAATGGCGAAACGCGTTGGTTTGAGCTGCGTAAATTACCTTTTATAAATGATGAAGGTGATTACATTGGTCTACTGGGCTTTGGTCGTGATATCACAAGTCGTAAGGAGGCCGCTCAAGCGCTCGAAACGGCCTATAAAGACAAAGGTAAGTTTATTGCCACATTAAGCCATGAACTACGTACACCGCTCAATGGTATTGTTGGTTTAACACGAATGCTGCTTGATACTGACTTAAACAAACAGCAGCGTAGTTGGGGTAATACTATATTTTCGAGTGCTGAAACGCTCGGCAATATTTTTAACGATATTATTGATTTAGACAAAATAGATAGAGATCAGCTCGATATAGTGACCAACTCTATTAATGTATCAGACTTTATAAATGACGTTGTTAACTTTGCGGGCTTAATCGCGGAGCAAAAAGAGCTAGAGTTTGATATTAAGCGCAATGGGGTGCTGGATATTTACGCACAGCTCGACCCAACTCGCTTACGCCAAGTTGTTTGGAACTTAATTAATAATGCCGTTAAGTTTACACAGCAAGGAAAGGTAACACTTGAATGTAGCCGAGAAAACAGAGTTGAAGGCCCATGGTTAGTTATGAAAGTATCGGATACCGGCCAAGGTATTCCGCCAGAGCAGCTTGCTCATATATTTGATATGTATTACAAAGCGCCAGATTTAAAAGGGACTAACGCAATAGGTTCCGGTATTGGTTTGGCTGTAACTAAGGCACTTGTAAGTGCGATGAAAGGGATAATTACAGTAAATAGTACTGAGGGCGAAGGAAGTTGCTTTACAGTTCAAATACCGCTTAGTCTATGTGTAGCACCAACAGAGCAAAGTTATGTTGGTCGTGGTTTGTATATTTTACTAGTAGAAGATGTACCTCTTAACGCCGAAATTGCTACAAACTTATTAGAGCAACGCGGGCATGAGGTGTTGTGGGCTGAAACCGGTGAAGATGCACTCTCGTTTGTCGAAACCGAAGATGACTTAGATTTAGTATTACTTGATATGCAATTGCCTGATATAAATGGTGACGTAGTTGCCAAGCAAATACGCTCAGATAGTCATTTTGATAAACTACCTATTGTGGCACTTACGGCCAATGTTCGTAGTGCTGAAGAAGAGCTTGAAGGTATATCAATACAAGGGGCGCTTGCTAAACCAATTAACACAGTGAAGCTTGATAAAATGCTGGCTGATTTATTTGGAATTAAGCAAAGTGAATGCACAGAGCCACTGTTAAAAGTAAGTGAAGAAGCCCTTAAAGGCATTGATGCACACTTATTAGATATAGAAACAATAGAAGACTTTGTCAATTCAATGGGCTTAGTTGTGTTTAGACGCAGTAGTCAGCTATTCGAAAAACTAAGTCCACAATATCAGCAAGAGTTACTTACTTCATTAAATACTGGTGATAGAGAAGAATATGAATCAGTAGCGCATAAACTCAAAGGGGCGGCTGGCTCAGTAGGTCTTAATGATGTGCAGCTTCATGCCAAAATAATGGAACATGGTGCGATTGATGAATCTGATGAGGTGTTAAAGCAGTGGTTAGATATTCTGGCAGATAAAATAAATGAAGGACAGAAAGCCCTTCATTTATTTTTACAGCAATTAGAGTGAAACTAATTAGCTCTAATTAAGCGTCAATTTTACCAATGAAACGGTAACCTTCACCATGGATGGTGCTGATTAACTCAGACGTTGAGTTATCACTTTCAAAATGCTTACGAATGCGACGAATAGTAACGTCAACAGTACGGTCATTTGCGCGAAGCTCACGGCCTGTCATATGCTTAATTAATTGCTCACGGCTAAAAATGCGACCTGGAGAATCAAGCATTAAACGAAGTGCTCTGTACTCACCTTTAGGTAAACGTTTAGCGTCGCCATTTGGAGAAGTAAGACAACGGCTGTTTTCATCAAGTTCCCAACCATTAAACGTAATAACACCATTTGTTTCTAGTGCTGACTCTTCACCACCTAAGGCAGTACGAGTAATAAGGTTGCGAGCTCTGATCGTTAATTCACGCGGGTTGAATGGTTTAGTAACGTAGTCATCTGCGCCAATTTCAAGACCTAAAATACGGTCAACATCGTTGTCACGACCTGTTAGGAATATAAGACCTACTTTACGCTTTTGGCGTAATTCACGGGCTAAAATAAGACCGTTTTTACCAGGAAGGTTGATATCCATAACTACAAGATTAACGTCATCGTTATTTGTAAGCTTGTCATGCATATCATCGCCATCAATGGCTTCAATAACTTTGTACCCTTCAGCTTCAAATAAACTAACTAGGTTCAGTCGAGTTACGTCTTCATCTTCTACGATTAGAATGACTGGCGTTTGCATTATTAATTAACCTTTTGGAATATATTATTTATAAAAAATCGGTGACTAATTTATAACCGATTACTAGAGATTATAGGATTATACCCATTTGTTAACAAGGAAAAAACAAATTGGATAAAAATAAAACAGTAGGGTGTCCAAAGTCTACTAAAAAAGGGCAGTGCAAAAACTACTGTTTAATTGATATATACATGGATGTAGCTATTTGAATCATAAAGTCGAAGCCATTTTCCTTTGATAATTGACATATCATTCAATTAAACAAGGTACTTAAAATAATCAGACTAATTCAAAGCAAAACTATATCACTTTTTAACCTTTTAACCTTTCATCAATGTATGTGATACAGCAAAGATAAAAAAGTTCATAAATCGCTTGGTAATATTTATTTAAAGCAATTAAATAATGTTACGCACTTATCACATGCCTCATTAATGAGGTCATTAAATGCTAATTCAAGGATAAATTTTAAATATATGCACTTTTTAATGATCTTTATTTAAGGAATAGTAATTATAAAGCGAGCACCGCGTTTTTCTTCAAGATCAAACATCACTCTTCCGCCAAGTGCTTGTGTTACTAGGTTATAAACTAAGTGCATGCCTAAGCCACTTGCGCCTTGCCCGCGCTTTGAAGTTACGAATGGGTCAAAAATTCTATTTTTAATGTTTTTGTCAACGCCCTGACCATTGTCAGAATAAACGATTGTTAATTTTTTCCCGACGAGTTCTACGTCAAAGCGAATTTCATTGTTTTCTTTACCTATAAATCCATGAATTACAGAGTTCATAAGTAACTGCTGAAAAACTTGTTGTAGAGGTTCAGACTTACTATGAATAGCCAAGTCGGTCGGACAGTTGATAGTTACAACAGGCTTTTTGGGCAATAATTCAGATTGAATCGATGTTAAAACATCACTTATTAATTTGTGCACATTAATATAGGTATTTACACCGTCATCTTGAATAACCGCTACTTTTTTAAAGTTAGATATAAGGTCAGCTGCACGATTTAAGTTGCGGTAAATTAAATCTAAGTTTTCAATACCTTCATCTATAAAGCGTTTTAGATGGCTTGAGGTAAGTTTTTTGTCATCAAAGCTTTGCTGTATGTCTGCTAGTTTATCTCTAAGTAACGTAGAACCGGTAATACCTAGCCCTATTGGTGTGTTAACTTCATGGGCAACACCTGCAACCATTTGCCCTAAAGATGCCATTTTTTCGTTTTCAACAATTTGTGTTTGGTATTGATGCATCCGCTCAAGAGTTGATAAAAGCTCTTGATTTGCCTCTCTAAGGGCGATTGTTCGTTGGTTTACTTTTTCTTCAAGGCTTAGGTTTAGTTGTTTGATTTCTTGCTTATCTTTTTCGTGGCGTTCAAGTTGTTTTTTTGTACGCGTAAGCATGATATTTAAACTATTTGAAAGAGCACTTATTTCTTTTACATCAGTTACTGGTGCGCGTGCATCGTAGTTATGATTTTTAGACACATCCTGCAATAACATGCTTAATTGCTCTATTGGCTTAGCTATACGTCGTTGAACTTTAATAGCAATAAAGTAAACAACCGCCAGAATTAATAATGTTAATAACACGTCTATTAATATTTTTCTCTCAATATAAACCTCTAAACTCTCGAGGCTTCCTCGCATATACACATAACCTACTACTTGTTCGTTATCGTAAATAGGGCGGGTTAGCTCAATATGGTCACTCGTAATTCGTGGTGTTTTTAGCTCTTCTACACTGTCTATTCTCAGTGGCACAGGAGGTGTTTTTTTAGCATTAAAGCTAATAAAGAAAACAGGCTTTTGGGATGCTTTTTCTATTGAGTAAATATGTATGTTTTTTACAAGAGGGATCTTTTCAAATGACTTGAGGCGTTTTTCTTCTGTTTTACGATCATCTTCAATTACCGATTGCCCAGCATCAAAAGCTACAATTTCAGAAAGAATAACAAGCTTATTAACTATTAATTGCTTTTGTTCTTTCACGCTTAAATACGTAGAGATAGAAATAGATAACGATAAGCAAATAGCTGTAATAAGCATGATCAAATTAATGAGTGCTTTTCGAATGCTACTTTGATGAACTTTTTTAGGCATTATTTCATTATCGCCTGAGTTAATTTTAATTATTTAGAGTTTTAGTTTAGCAAAGACGTGGAAAAATGAAGGAAAAAAACTAAATTAATTCTTATATTTATTCGAAAGTTAGCTTGAGCACGTTTGTGCTCAATCATTTTACAAATTTAAATTAGCTGCTATATACAGCAAATTTATTGTTCTTAAATACAGTTTGATAGCTTTCAAACTGAGTTTCTAAAATAGGCGGGTACTTTAAAAAGCTGTTAGCAACAATATTTAGTTTCCCTAATTTAGTTAAATGCTGTTTTGCATTAGCTAAAAATGTTTCTGCTACTGTGTAGTCGGTTGCAATACCAGTATGAAAAGGTGGATTGCTAATAATTAAATCAAACTTGCCATTAATGCTTTTAAGGCCGTCACTTAATATAGCCTCACCATTGATGTTGTTAAGCTTTAGGGTTTGCTGTGTTGCATAAGTTGCCAGCGCACTTACATCACTACACACAAACTCAAGTGCTGGATTATGAAGCCCTAAAAAAGTTGCTATTAAACCAGCGCCACAACCAAAGTCGAGAACTTTGCCTTGCTTAATTGTCGGTGCGTTTTCCAGTAGAACTTTCGTTCCTATATCTAAACTACCGTGATTAAACACTCCAGGAACACTAATAGCTGTAAATTCAGTGTCGGCAACATTAACAACAAACTTTTTATGGTAAGTCGTAATATCAAAGTGAGGGTGCTTAGAAATTTCAGCAAATGAGTAAAGAACGCAGTGCTTAGCTGAATCAATCTTGTTACTAAACTCAGCCTTACCAGCTAATTGCTTTTCAATTGACTTAACACCACTTTTGTTTTCACCTACTACTAATAGTTCGGCATCATCAGTAATAGCAGATCGAATATTATCAAGTGCCATTAATAACTCTGGTTTTGATTTAGGGTAGTAAAGAATAACTAAATCGTAGTTGTTACCAGGTATTGTGTGGCTTACATGAACATCAACATCTTTGGTGTTTTTAGCAAACTCTCCGTTAGCATGGTTGTAGCTAAACGCAGTTACTTTGCTTTGCGGATTAAGTCTTTTAAGCTCTGTTAAAAAGCCATCTTGAACAAAGTTGACCACCAAGATAGATTTTCCCGTTAGTGCCTCGCTATTACGAAGTAACAGTAAACTTGGGTTGGTTAGTACGCTCATAAATGGCTTTGCCTTACAGTATATTTAGTTTTATAAAAGTAAAAGTGAGTAATTAAATTTAATTATTCTGTGCGCTCAAACATTAAATCCCACACGCCATGACCTAGGCGATGTCCGCGCTGCTCAAACTTAGTAAGCGGGCGTAAATCTGGACGTGGAACATAATCATTTGTTTCTGATTGGTTTTTGAAACCAGGAGCTACGTTCATTACTTCGAGCATGTGCTCTGCATAGTTTTCCCAGTCTGTTGCCATATGAAAAACGCCACCCATTTTAAGTTGGGCTCTTAGCTTTTCAACAAACTCAGTTTGTACAATACGGCGTTTGTGGTGACGCTTTTTATGCCAAGGGTCAGGGAAAAATAGTTGTAGTGTTGTTAAGCTTTCATTAGGTATGCAATCTGCAAGTACTTCAACTGCATCGTGTTCAAAAATACGTAAGTTGGTAATGCCTGCTTCATCGGCATCCATTAAACAAGCACCAACGCCTGGGCGGTGTACTTCAATACCGATAAAGTTTAGGTGAGGGGCATTTGTTGCCATTTCGACAAGCGACTTACCCATACCAAAACCAATTTCTACTACTACATCGTTGTTGTTACCAAAAACTTCGCTTAAATCAAGCATACCGTTTTTATGCTCTAGGCCCATTGTTGGCCAGCATTTTTCGATTGCAGCGGCTTGGCCTTTGGTTAATCGACCTTCGCGTTTTACAAAACTGCGAATGGTGCGGATGTATTTACCTTCTTGCTTAGCTTGCTCAAGGTTAGTGTTGCTTGATTCACTCATATTATTGGCCTGACAAAAACAATGTGTTTAAAAATGGTTGCATATTATCCCTGACCGAGGCCGCAATCACAAGTATTAGCTGGTTTTACACCCCGTATAGCTTGATCTTTTTGTTAACTGCAATAGACTGAGCCGCCATTGGGCATCAGTAAAAGTTAAAAATGTTGGATTTAAATAAAGAACAGTCACACTGCTTTTCTAATCAAGTTGTTGATTGGTATCACCTTCATGGGCGTAAAACACTCCCGTGGCAGCTAGGTAAAACACCTTATAAAGTGTGGGTGTCTGAAGTGATGCTGCAGCAAACCCAAGTTATTACTGTTATTCCATACTTTGAAAAGTTTATGCAAAGCTTTCCAGATATTATCGCTTTAGCTGATGCGGATGAAGACTTAGTACTGCATCACTGGACCGGCTTAGGGTATTACGCTCGTGCGCGTAACTTACACAAAACAGCTAAAATAGTGCGTGACAAATACCAAGGTGAGTTTCCGAAAACACTTGAGGAAGTAATGGATTTACCTGGAATAGGGCGCTCTACTGCAGGGGCTGTTTTATCATTGTCGCTTGGACAGCATCACCCTATTTTAGATGGGAACGTGAAGCGAGTTTTAGCGCGCTATTTTATGATTGAGGGCTGGTACGGCGTTAAAAAAGTCGAAAACCAGCTTTGGCATTTATCAGAGCAGTTAACGCCTAAAGATAATGTTACTGAGTTTAATCAAGCTATGATGGATTTAGGGTCTAGCGTTTGCTCACGCAGCCGGTTTGATTGCGAGGCTTGCCCATTAAACTCAGGCTGTGGTGCTTTTAATGCAGGTAAAGTAAAAGAGTTTCCACATTCTAAACCTAAAAAAGCAGTTCCTAAAAAGAGTTGTCATCAGTTAATTATTCAGTGTGGTGATAAAGTGCTTATGGAAAAACGTCCTAACAGCGGTATTTGGGGCGGATTGTTTGGCTTTTTTGAATTTAATGAGTACGAAGAGCTTCAAATGTTTTTAGCTCAGCAAGGCCTAGAAGCCGACTTAGTAGAGCTTGAAGCGTTTATTCATGTGTTTTCACATTTTGAGCTGAGGATTAACCCACATGTGCTCAATGTTAAGAAAACTCCTGATGTGGTAAACGATAAGCAATTAATCTGGTATCCGCTTGATCAATCAATAGAGGTTGGCCTAGCAGCACCAACTAAAAAGTTGGTTAAACAAATTACAGCAATAGTATAGAATAGCCCCATATTTAGCGTTAGAGAGAATCAATCATGGCACGTACAGTATTTTGTCAAAAGTTACAAAAAGAAGCCGAAGGGCTTGGCTTTCAGTTATACCCTGGTGAAATTGGTGAAAAGATTTTTAATAACATCTCTAAAGAAGCGTGGGCTCAGTGGCAACATAAACAAACAATGCTTATTAACGAAAAGCATTTAAATATGATGGACCCAGAACACCGCACATTTTTAGAAGAGCAAATGGTTGGCTTTTTGTTTGAAAATAAAGATGTAGAAATTGAAGGTTATCGACCGCCTGAAAAGTAATGTTTTAAACATAAAAAAGGGCTATTAAGCCCTTTTTTTATGTTTATTTATTCATTTAACTCATCTTCTTGCTCAGATGTTTTAATTTGTTCCTTTAAAAATTGAGCAGCTTTAGAGTATTCAATTTCCAGCTTATCTCTTAACTCTATTAATTCATC
The DNA here is from genome assembly GCF_014164115.1 of Pseudoalteromonas sp. SG45-2. Taxonomy (NCBI): domain Bacteria; kingdom Pseudomonadati; phylum Pseudomonadota; class Gammaproteobacteria; order Alteromonadales; family Pseudoalteromonadaceae; genus Pseudoalteromonas; species Pseudoalteromonas sp. SG45-2. The sequence continues at coordinate 172,549 of NZ_JACJEO010000004.1, read as the reverse complement.
GGTTGTGAGTTCACCTTCTTTACATTTATCTTCAAATGCACTTGAAAGTTCTGCCACCGTTTGGGCACCAATTGTCTTGGAGATCGATTTTAATTGATGACACCCCTCAATAATCTCATTTAAATCGTTAACCATAACGCCGGAATTAATACTCTTAATTAAGCCTTGGCTTTGTTCTAAATACATTTTGAAAAAACGAATTTGCTTAGCGTTATCACCGTTTACATATTTAGCAACAGCTTCCATATCAATAGGTAGTGCCATAGTTTGATGAATAACTACATTTGGGTTTTGGCTTTGTTTATCGCTCCAACGTTTTAGAGTTTCTTCTAACGCGTTTAGCTCTATAGGTTTGGTAATGAAGTCGTTAATACCTACTGCTAAACAGCGCTCTTTTTCGCCTTTAAGTGCGTTTGCTGTTACTGCAATAATGTAAGGCTGTGCATCAATCGATTCTAATAACTCTGCTTCATTACGGATTTTTTCGACCATATCGTAACCCGACATTTTAGGCATGTGTAAGTCGGTTAAAATAAGTGAGTAATCACCTTTTCTCCACATATCTAGACCTTCTTCACCGTTGTTAGCTATTTCAACGCCAAAGCCCAGTATATGTAGTTGATCGGTGAGGACTTGTTGGTTTAGAAGGTTATCTTCAACAAGTAGAACCAATTTGTTTGAATTACGTGCCTGCTCAACATTTAAATAGTTATTAAGTGTTTTGGTTTTTTTAATTTGCTTAGGTGTATGTAACCCTGCAGCCACCAATATAGAAAGCATAAAGTTAGATTTACATAGAGGAGAGGCATTAATATAAAAAATGTTTTTATGATTTATAGCTGCTTCATCAAGCTTACTTAGTACAACAACTTGTTGGTTATAATCCTCTAATGAATAAAATAAACGTCTTAGCAGCGCATTAGTTTTATCCATATTGTCTATGCCATCAGCTACCCAAATAATATCTTGTGAATGCTGGTGCTCTTCAATTTCTTCTTCTGTGTGTGCATATATTATTTTAGCGCCCATGAACGATAAATAACGGTACATTGTTTTTTCACGTTCTAGGTGATTACTAACTACAACAATTTGCTTACCATTTAATGCACCTTTATGTGCGTACTTAATTTTACCCGATGTGCTAAACGGCAGCTCTACTGTAAACTCACTGCCAATTCCGGTATGACTAGTTACATGAATAGTACCTAGCATAAGCTCAGTTAAGCTTTTACAAATAGAAAGACCTAAACCGGTGCCACCATATTCTCGGGTAATTGAGTTTTCGGCCTGAATAAATGGATTAAATATTTCGCGAAGTTGCGTCTGCGACATGCCTTTACCGTTATCAGTGACGCAAAAGCGTAAGGTAAAGTGATCAGTCGTATTATGAACCACCTCTACTGATATTTTTACATGGCCTTGGGTTTTTTCATCAGTGCTAGTGAATTTAATTGCGTTGCTACATAGGTTATAAAGCACCTGACGTACACGCACACTATCACCGGTAAGGTTGACTGGAATATCTGGTGCTATTGCTAGTTCTAAATCAAGCTCACGTTTTTTAGCAACTGATGAGAGCACTCGAGCAACTTCTTCAATGGTATCGGTTACCGAAAATGGGATCGGGTCAATATTTAGCTTTCCAGCCTCAATTTTAGAAAAATCTAAGATATCATCTAAAATGCTCAATAAAGAAAATGCTGATTCACGAATAATTGTACTTAAACGATGTTGAGCGCCATCAAGTTCGGTCTGGCGCAGTAAATCAATAGTTCCTATAACACCATTCATCGGTGTTCTTATTTCGTGGCTCATTGTGGCTAAAAAGGTCGTTTTGGTTTCGCTTGCTCGTTCTGCTTTTAATGTGGCTTGCTCAAGCGCTATAGTACGATTTTGCACTTCGGCTTCTAGGCCATTTTGTAATTTATAAAGCTCTTTTTGTGCGGCGTCATTCTCACTCATCGCAGTCTGTACTTTTTGTAGCAGTAAGTTAATGTTTTTTGCCACTACACCTAAACCAATATCAAGCTGCTCATCAACACTACTATTGTAATTAGCATTTTCGGTGATTGCCTGCAGCTCTTGTGTAAGAGTGTCAGTACTTTTTCGTAAGCGACTATTAATGTACATATTAAACATTAAAGTAAATATAAATAATGCAGCTACGCTTGCTATCGCAATAATGTAGGCAATAACTTGAGAGTTTTGAGCGCTTAAAGGAGCGGTTGGTAGGTTTTGCTTAATAATAAGCTCGCCAATTGGTTGATCGTTTAACAGCAGTAAGTGATGTAGGATGCCTTCTTCTACTAGATGCTTTTCAGTTTTAATTGAAGCGATAGCAGGTTTACTGCTGCTATATACCAACTGAGTATCTGATGTAGCATTGAAGCGATATAGAGTATATTCAAAGTCATCATCTAATAACGACGTTAAATCAAGTAACTGCCTTACTTTACCTTGACCATACATAGTTAATGCATCAACCATAGGTAAGTCTAATCTATCGGCAAGCGTTACAATATTAACAGATGATGCAGGTTGGGCTGTCTTAACTTCAGTTTGTGAATAAAATGAGTGGGCAATAATAGCAAGCGCTGTTACTGCAATATTTATGATTAAAAAAAGAGGTAATAAGCCTTTGACTGGCGATGAAAATTTACTCTGCATTGATTGTTTCCAATTGATGTGATTTTACTACGATAAGTCCCTATCGTACGTATCTAAGCTAATCGTAACATTTACAAAAAATAATTCACTACGGTTTTAGTCTGATTTATTTATATTTATAGTTCTATTTGTGGTAAAAATGAACGTTATTAATAAAAAACACACTGAGTTGTCTGAAAACCGTTCAAACAGTTATAAAGAATAAAAAAAAAGTTGACTTGTAAGGGCAAAACTCGTTTAATACGCCGCACGCCCAGATAGCTCAGTCGGTAGAGATGAGTGGGAATTGCATTAAAAATACTTTAAGATTTTTAATTAGCACTGTTTAAGTGCCTCGATAGCTCAGTTGGTAGAGCAGAGGATTGAAAATCCTCGTGTCCCTGGTTCGATTCCGGGTCGAGGCACCATTTATTAAAGTAGTGGTGTTTAATCAACAGTTTAAACATTATTACGCGTGCCTTAGCACACAGTTTTGTGTGCCGACTTAGCTCAGCTGGTAGAGCAACTGACTTGTAATCAGTAGGTCAACCGTTCGACTCGGTTAGTCGGCACCATTTATATAAAGTTAATTGTAAAGTATAACAATTAATTAGCACAGTTTATGTGCCTCGATAGCTCAGTCGGTAGAGCAGAGGATTGAAAATCCTCGTGTCCGTGGTTCGATTCCGCGTCGAGGCACCATTTACTTTAAGTTCTCAATCTTTAAAATTGAACGTGCCTTAGCACACAGTTTTGTGTGCCGACTTAGCTCAGCTGGTAGAGCAACTGACTTGTAATCAGTAGGTCAACCGTTCGACTCGGTTAGTCGGCACCATTTATTTACTAAACTAGTTTAGTAAAAAGTTAACTTAGAAAATTTAGTTAACTAGCACAGTTTATGTGCCTCGATAGCTCAGTCGGTAGAGCAGAGGATTGAAAATCCTCGTGTCCGTGGTTCGATTCCGCGTCGAGGCACCATTTATTGAAAAGCCTTGCTTATGCAAGGTTTTTTTATTTTAAGTGCTTTATAAAAGTTCTCAATCTTTAAAATTGAACGTGCCTTAGCACACAGTTTTGTGTGCCGACTTAGCTCAGCTGGTAGAGCAACTGACTTGTAATCAGTAGGTCAACCGTTCGACTCGGTTAGTCGGCACCA
>NZ_JACJEO010000004.1:83011-168647 GCF_014164115.1 Pseudoalteromonas sp. SG45-2 | reverse complement strand
TTTATTTTAGGTAACTTGAAGCAACTGACTTGTAATCAGTAGTCTGTATAAGTTATCCGTTCGACTCGGTTAGTCGGCACCATTTATTTTAGGTAACTTAAAGCAACTAACTTGTAATCAGTAGTCTGTATAAGTTACCCGCTCGACTTCGTTAGTCGGCACCATTTATTTAAAAGCCTCGCTTATAGCGGGGCTTTTTTGTTTTTGTATAGTTAATCTCTTAAACACATTACAAAAAGTTAATTTTAGTATTAAAAGTTGCTGATCATTTACTCATTTTTACCGTATAACTGGCTATTATGTTAATTCATCGCTAGCTATGTAATGTTATGTAAAGTAAGTTGAGCAAAATTTGCCAAAGTGCTTGAATTACGTTCATAAATAGCAGTAATTTAGGTTTAATTATGATCTGGCAATGCAAGCCAACCCTACTGGCAATTAGTGTGATGCTGCTCAGCGGCTGTGCGAGTGATTTAAACTCGTCTCAGCGCATGCAAGTCCCTAATAATATGCCTCAGCAATGGCAGCAAGAAGCATCAAGCTCAGTATTAAAAGTACAAGAGCAATGGCTTACACAATTACAAAATCCTACGCTTAATAAATTTGTACAACAAGCACTTAAAAATAACCAACAGCTTTTGCAAACGAGTTATGATGTTGAAATTCAAAAGCAGCAACTTATAGTCTCGGGCGCTGCACTTTGGCCAAGCCTTGATTTATCAACACGTACAAGCCGTAGTAAAGACAACCGCCCTGTAAGTTACGACAACGCAAGCTCAGCTAGTTTAAACTTAACTTACGAGGTTGATTTATGGGGTAAGCTCTCTGACGCCAAGCGCGAAGCTAATCTTAACTATTTAGCTCAGCAGGCACGGTTTGAGCAAGCTAAACAGCAACTTGTTGCTGATGTAGTAACAGGTTGGTTTGATGTGGTTACGGCGCAGCAATTACTGGATTTATTTAAGCGTCGCGAAGCCAACTCACAACAAAATCTCGATATTATTGAAGCTGGCTATCGCCAAGGCATAAACGAAGCGCTCGATGTGTATTTAGCGCGTAATGAGCTTAATAATGAACGCTCTCGCATTGCCACTCAAACAGCGAGTTTATCGGCATCAGCACGTGTACTTGAGCGTTTACTTGGTGAATACCCAAAAGGCGCTATTACTGCTAGTAGTGACTTACCTGTTATTAATACCGATATTCCTCTAGGATTACCTTCTGAGCTTATAACGCGAAAACCTACTCTACGTGCAAGTTGGTATGAGCTTTTAGCAGCCGACGCATCATTGGCATATGCGCACAAACAACGCTTTCCAAGTTTAGATTTAACAGCTTCATTAAGTGATAGTACAGACAGAGTAAGCGACTTGTTTTCTCCATCAAGCCTTGCATGGTCTTTGTTAGGTAGTATTTCAGCGCCACTTTTTGAAGGTGGGCGCTTAAAAGCCAACGAAGAAATAGCGCGTCTTAATACTCAAAAGCAAGAGCAGCTTTATTTACAAACGCTTTATGACGCATTTGGTGATGTTGAAAATGCAATTTCGCAGCAGAAGTCCCTCAAAGCTCAATATACAAGCACGTTAGAGGCACAAGAAAACGCACTTGCTGCAGAGCAATTGTCATTTGAGCAGTATCAAAGTGGCTTGGTAACTTACACGACAGTGCTTGATGCCCAAGACCGTTCTTTTGACGCGCAAAGCTCCTTAATCGATATTAAAAACCAATTAATAGCCAATAGAATTAACCTACACATTGCCCTTGGTGGTGATTTTGCAAAGCCCTCAAGTGAACTAAAGAGCAATAACGATGAAAACTAAAACAGCAAAAATTATTATTCCAGCGGTGGTTATTGTTGCCACAATTTTAATTGTTATGTTTATTAAGGGGAATCCACCAGAGGCTAAACGCTTTGGGACACCTCCGAAGGCATCAATAAGTGTGGCTGCGCTTGAGCTAAAACCACAAAATTATCAAGTTATGATAGACAGCTACGGTACGGTAAAACCACGTACACAAAGTTTGTTAGTGGCTCAGGCATCTGGGCAAATAATTGAAGTAAGTGATGACTTTAGAGAAGGCGGTTTTTTTGAAAAAGGCGATGTACTTTTAAAACTAGACGACAGAGATCATCAGGCTGAAGTTAAATCTGCTCAAGCCAATTTATTAACCGCAGAGCAAGGTTTGCTAGAAGAGAAGGCGCGTGGGCAACAAGCTATTACCGATTGGAAGCGCCTTGGCGGCTCAAATCAGGCAAGCAGCTTAGTACTACGTGAGCCACAACTAGCAGCCGCTGAAGCTGAGGTTTTATCGGCTCAGGCAGCACTTGAAAAAGCGATGCTTGATTTAGAGCGCACTAAAGTAACGGCGCCATATGCGGGGCGTATACTTAGCCGCAGTGTTGATTTAGGGCAAGTTGTTACTAACAACACACAGTTAGCAACCATTTACGCAATCGATAGCGTTGAGATTCGCTTACCGATTAAAAATAAAGATCTCCCATTTGTAAATTTACCAGAGCAGTATCGCGATGGTGCTAAAAACCAAGCGGGTTCAATTGTTAAATTTACTTCTGACTTAGTAGGTGAGCAAACGTGGCAAGGTCAATTAGCACGCACAGAAGGTGCTATAGATGAAGGCGCACAGCAGCTTTATGTAGTTGCTAAAATTAATGACCCGTATAAAGCAACAGCAAATAACCAGTACCCAATAAAAATTGGGCAGTATATAAAAGCGCAAATTACCGGCAGAACAGTATCTAACGCACTTATAATTCCTAACAGTACAATTTATCAAGGAACGTACGTTTACATTGTTGAAGGTGGCGTACTTAAGCGCAAAGACATCACACTAGCTTGGCAAAATGCGACTCAGGCGATGATAAAAACCGGTTTAAACGCAAATGATAAGCTTGTTATTACTCCACTTGGCCAAGTAAGTTCAGGAACTCAAGTAAGTATTTTAGGTGAACAAAGCGCAGATCAACCTAAAAGCCGTGGAGTGAATGGGCAAGGTAAAGGAAAGCGTCTGACTCCAGAGCAGCTTGAACAAAAAGCAAAAGAGCTTGGTATTAGTGTTGAAGAGTTAAAAAAACGCCGTCCAGCAAAGCAAGGAGATAAGCCATGATAGCTTGGTTTGCCAAAAACCATGTTGCTGCTAACTTATTGCTAGTAACGTTGCTGCTGTCGGGGCTTTTTAGTTTATCGACTAAAATACCGCTTGAAGTTTTCCCTTCATTCGAAACCGACATGATAAGCGTGAACGTAAGTTTGCGTGGCTCAACACCAGAGGATGTAGAGCAAGGCGTAACAATTCGTATAGAAGAAGCCGTACAAGATTTAGAGGGCATAAAGCAAATATTTAGCCGCTCTTCTGAAGGCTCAGGCTCTGTAACAATTGAAGTTGAAACGGGCTACGACCCGCGTGAGCTTTTAGCTGATATTAAAAGTCGTGTAGATGCAATTAATACCTTTCCAGCGGATGCTGAAAAGCCAATAGTGGCGCTTGCGGAACGAATTCGCGAAGTTATTGCGGTTACCGTATCAAGTGATTACGGCGAAAAAGAAACCCGCGAATACGCAGAAACAGTACGCGATCAAATTCTACGTTTACCAAATGTGACGCAGGTAGAGCTAAGTGGTGTTCGTGATTACGAAATTGCCATTGAAGTAAGCCAAGACGTTCTTCGCCAGTACGATTTAAGTTTGGCACAAATATCGAGTGCCATTGCTAATTCAAGCTCTGATATTTCTGCTGGTAACTTAAAAACTGAAGGTGGGGACGTACTTATAAGCTCTAAAGGGCAAGCATATCGTAAAGATGAATTTGCCAATATTGTTGTTAAAAACCAAGCTGACGGCACGATTATTCGTTTAGGCGATATTGCAATAATTAAAGACGATTTTGAAGAAACCCCAGTACGTACTCGCTTTAATGGTAAGCAGGCTGCATTTATCGACGTATATCGAATTGGTCCGCAAAGTGCGATTACTGTTGCTGACGAAGTTAAAAATTACATACAAGAGCAACAAAGTTCCCTCCCACAAGGATTTGAACTAAGTTACTGGGATGATGATTCGGAGCTGGTTAAAAGTCGAATTGCCACACTAACGACCAATGCCCTACAAGGCGGTATTTTAGTACTTGCTTTACTTACTTTGTTTTTACGACCTGCAATTGCATTTTGGGTATTTATTGGTATTCCGGTTTCGTTTATGGGCGCGTTTATAGCGATGCCTATATTTGGCGTAACCCTTAATATTATGAGCTTATTTGGCTTTATATTAGTACTTGGGATTGTTGTTGATGACGCCATAGTTACTGGCGAAAATGTCTATACCCATTTAAAAACAGCTAAGTCGGGGGAGCAGGCTGCAATTTTAGGTACTCAAGAAGTCGCAACACCAGTAACATTTGGTGTATTAACTACCGTTGCCGCCTTTTTACCTTTGGCCTTTATTGAAGGGGCGCGCGGTGCTTTGTTTGCACAAATACCGGTAGTGGTTATTCCGGTATTATTGTTTTCATTGATTGAATCTAAATTTGTACTACCCGCACATTTAAAATATATAAAACTACGCCACGAAAAAGGCGAACCTTCAAAGTTTGATGTTATTCAACAGCGTTTTGCAGATGGATTTGAAAACGCGATTTTAAAATACTACCAACCCACTTTAAATTTAGCACTGCGCCATAAATTGGCTTCGGTAAGTTTGTTTGTTGGTGTGTTTATAATAATTTTAACCATGATCACTAGTGGTTGGACTAAGTTTGTATTTTTCCCGCGTATACCAAGCGAAACAGTCCGCGTTAACTTAACACTACCAACAGGTACGCCGTTTGAAGTCACTAATAAATACGTAATTGATATGTCGCAAAAGGCGCAGCAATTACAAGAAAAATACCGCGACCCAGATACAGGTGAAAGCGTTATTTTAAATATATTAGCCACAACAGGTGGGCGCGGTGGTGTATCTAATTCAGGTTCTGTACGCTTTGAAATAACACCGGCTGAAAAGCGTGAATCAGACATAGGATCAAGAGAGCTTGCCAGCGAATGGCGCGATTTAATTGGTGTCATTCCAGGCGCTGAAAGCTTAACGTTTAGAGCTGAAATTGGCCGAAGTTCTGACCCAATTGACGTGCAGCTGAGCGGGACTTCGTTGACTATTTTACAAGACGTGGCTGATCACATTAAAACCCGTTTATCGACCTACCCAACGGTATTTGATATTGCCGATAGCATGTCTGATGGTAAAGAAGAGTTACAAATAGAGCTTACGCAGCAAGGCTTAGCGCTGGGCTTAAATAGAGTTAATGTTGCAGGTCAAGTGCGTAACTCGTTCTTTGGCTCGCAAGTCCAACGTATTCAGCGCGGACGTGATGATGTACGTGTAATGGTTCGCTTGCCTATAGACGAGCGCCGCTCTGTAGCCGATTTACAAAATATACTCATCAATACACCTACTGGTGGCTCGGTGCCGTTATCGCATGTTGCAACTCTTACCGCAGGGCAAAGTCCATCAACCATTAACCGAATAGACCGCTACCGTACTTTAAATGTAACAGCGGATATTGAAAAAAATAACACCAACATGACCATACTTCAGGCTGACCTAACGGAGTATTTAGATGAGTTAATGCAACAATACCCTGGAGTAGATTATAAACTAGAAGGTGAGGCTAAAGAGCAGCGAGAGTCGTTTGGGTCATTGGCTTGGGCGCTTGTGTTTGTATTTTTCATAATTTATGCGCTATTAGCGATACCGCTTAAGTCTTACTTACAGCCAATTATAGTAATGAGTGTAATTCCATTTGGCATGATAGGTGCTGTAGTCGGGCATTGGATTATGGGCATGGATTTAACCATTATGAGCTTGCTTGGTATGCTCGCTTTAACTGGGGTGGTAGTAAATGACTCCCTTGTACTAGTTGATTTTATCAATAAAAAGCGCAGTGAAGGCGGCAAATTACTAGATGCGGTTAAAATTGCAGGTGCATCGCGTTTTCGCCCTGTAATGCTAACTAGTTTAACGACCTTTATTGGCTTAATGCCGTTATTATTTGAAAAAGCGACTCAGGCGCAGTTTTTAATACCTATGGCGGTAAGTCTAGGGTTTGGGATTATTTTTGCGACCTTTATTACTTTATTGTTAGTGCCAATAAACTACATGATGATGGAGCGCTTTCAAGGTTGGTTTAAGTAAATAAGCGTAAGCATTTAAAATTTAGCTGTAAGTAAGAAATTGCTTGCAGCTTTTTTTTGCCAAAAATTATAAAAATAATGTACGAAGGTATAGCAAAAAAATGAATAAGTAATAAGAGGGAGTATAAAAATAAGAAGGTGTTCCCCAAGATACGGTACCCGGTTTCAGTCCTGAAACCAGAAGGTTTCAGGGCGGAAATCTGCGGTTTACCGTAGGCTTCTCGGTACATGCCGAGCTTGCACAATAGTAGACGAACAGAAATCCTGGTATAAAATTTATCGGCTCAGGGACTTAACCAAGCTCCGGTACCCCAGGGAACAATTTAAGTATATAAGACATAATCCAATCCTTAAACCCTAAACGTAAAAAATTAAACCGTTCGCTTAGTTTTCCCGCACCTTTAACTCGTCATTTACTTTATCGCATGGTTTTTGAGCTTGATCATACAATTAATTGGAGTTGCTTTTTATCGAGTGGTAGCATTGCCTTAACTTGCAAAGCGAAGATTCGATTATGAACGATTTACCCGGTTACGAAAAAGCTCAACTGCTTTTAGAGAAAAACGAAATATTTGTATCACCTGCCGAAGCGCATGGTGTAATTAGTGGTTTACTTGCGTGTGGTTTAACCATTGACGACAAAGAATACTTAGGCCTTTTGAGCGATGTGTTTAACGATGGTGAATCATTTAGTAACGATTTAAAGCAATTTTTTGGCACTATTTATAAGCAAGTAGTTGCGAGCTTTAATGATGACGAATTTCAGTTTGATTTATTTTTACCAAACGATGACGAAACACTCATCGATCAGGCTAATGGCCTCGTATCATGGGTAGCAGGGTTTATGCTTGGTTTTGGCTTAAAGCAAAAAGATTACGGTAAACTATCGAGCGATGTTAAAGAAGTTATTACTGACTTTAGTGAAATCACTCGCCTAGATACCACTTTTGAAGAAACCGAAGAAGACAGCCAAGCGCTGCACGAAGTGATTGAATATGTGCGCGTATCAGCACTACTTTGTTTTGCAGAGCTTGGTAAAGAGCAAAACACGCAAAGTACTAAAAAAACACTTCATTAGTTTAAAAAGTTAAACGGGTTGGTTAATAATGGTTGAAGTACAAAAGTCAGAATTTAAAGCACGCCGTGAGCGTTTACTTGCGCAAATGGATAAAAATAGCGTTGCTATTATTCCCGCTGCGAGCGAAGTGACGCGTAGCCGCGATACCGAATATGCATTTAGACAAGATAGCGACTTTTTCTATTTAACAGGCTTTAACGAACCCGACGCTGTACTTGTACTATGTAACAACAGCGATGCACCCAGTACTTTATTTTGCCTAGATAAAGACAAGCTTGCAGAAATTTGGCATGGCCGCAGAGTTGGCTTTGATAAAGCTAAAAGCGACTACTTGTTTGATGAAGCTTACCCGTTAAGTGAATTAAACGATAAGCTACTCGATATACTAAATGAAAAAGATGCGATTTATTTTGCACAAGGTGCTTATCCTTCATTTGATACCAAGGTGTTTACGTTACTAGGTACACTTAGAAGTGGTGCGCGAAAAGGCCTCAAAGCACCGAGTACTTTAAAAGAAATACGCGGCCTTATTCATGAAATGCGTTTGTTTAAATCGCCAAGCGAGATAGATGTTATGCGAGAAGGTTGTGAAATTAGTGCGCGAGGGCACATGCGCGCTATGAGTTTTTCACATGCCGGAGCTACTGAATTTCAGCTAGAGGCAGAGCTGCATCATCATTATGCCATGAATGGTGCGCCGCACCCTGCATACGGCACAATTGTTGGTAGTGGCGACAACGCCAATATTTTACATTACACGCAAAATAGCGACGTATTAAAAAATGGCGACCTGGTACTTATAGACTCCGGTTGTGAGCTACAAGGTTACGCAGCGGATATTACACGTACTTTTCCAGTAAATGGTCAATTTAGCGAAGAGCAAGCCGCGCTTTATAATATTGTTCTTAAAGCGCAAGAAGTTGCTTTTGATGAAGTAAAACCAGGTGGTTACATGTCGCATGCTAATAAACTCGCAATGGAAGTAATGACTCAAGGTTTACTTGATTTAGGTATTTTAACCGGCGACTTTGACGAGCTAATGGCAAAAGGGGCATGTAAAGAATATTACATGCACGGGCTTGGGCATTGGCTTGGTTTAGATGTACATGATGTTGGCGATTACAAAGTAAATAACGTTGAGCGTGCATTTGAGCCGGGTATGGTACTCACTATAGAGCCTGGGCTTTATATCAGCGAAGACTCAAGCGCACCGCAAAAATATAAAGGCATTGGTATTCGTATTGAAGATAACTTGCTAGTTACCGAAACAGGCCATGAAAACTTGACCCTAAGCGTGCCTAAAAAAATTAGCGATATAGAAGCACTTATGCAAAGTGCTAAAAACGTATAAAGCTCGGAGAGTAAAGTGGCTAAGCAGTTTGATGTAGTTGTTATTGGCGGTGGTTTAGCGGGAGCAAGCTGCGCGTTAAGTGTGGCTAAAACTAATCCCGCGTTAAATATTGCTGTTGTAGAAGCTAATCAAGTTACCGGCGATTACCACCCAAGCTTTGACGACAGAAGCATTGCACTTGCTCAGCAATCGGTAGAGTATTTACAAAGCCTCAATTTATTTGAACAAAATGCCCCTTACACCGCCGCAATCAAAAAAGTGAGCGTGTCTGATAGAGGCCACTTTGGCAAAGCGCACATTAATTGCGACGAATTTTCTAAGCCTTCACTTGGTTACGTAGTAGAAGTTAACCCTTTTGGCCGAGCGCTCCACCTGCGTTTAACGCAATCAAATATTACGCTTTTGTGCCCCGATAGCGTAATTGCCATTGAGCAAACTCTGCATAGCAATACACTTACCCTGCAAAGCGGCGAGCAATTAAACGCAGCGCTATTGGTTATTGCTGATGGTGCACAATCACCCACACGTAATTTACTTGAGCTTGGCTTTAATACCCAGCCTTATGAACAAGGCGCAATTATTGCCAATGTAGAAGTAGCTGGTGGGCATAATAATCATGCCTTTGAGCGTTTTACACAAAGCGGGCCTATGGCGTTATTACCCATGAGCAATAACCGTTATTCGTTGGTGTGGTGTATGAGCCAAGATCAGGTTGAACAGCACATGGCACTTAATGAACAAGACTTTATAAGTGCCCTACAAAGTGCGTTTGGTTATCGCGGTGGTCAATTTACTAAAGTAGGCATGCGCACGAGTTACCCGCTCGTTTACGGGCAAGTCGAGTCTTTGACTGCGCACCGTACAGTGGTTATTGGTAATGCCGCACATGCTATTCATCCTATTGCAGGGCAAGGTTTTAATTTAGGCCTTCGCGACGTGCAAGTACTTAGTAATTTAATAGCAAACAGCCAACACGATATAGGCAGCTATGCGTTTACACGTGAATATTCAAAAAAGCGCAGTGATGATATAAAAACCGTAATGAGTTTAACCGATGCACTTGTTAGGCTTTTTTCAAACTCATCGCGAGTGCTCGCATTGGGGCGCAGTATTGGGTTGTTTTCGATGGATTTATTTCCCGCATTAAAAGCGCCATTAGCCAAACAGTTAATGGGGCAAGTTAAACAAGGTAGGCGTTTATGAAGCAAGCACAGGTTTGTATTGTAGGTGGTGGCTGTGTAGGGCTAACACTGGCACTTGGATTGGCAAAAGCTGATATAAGCGTAGTTGTACTCGACGGCGCACCAACACAAGCGTTGCCAACTGACGAATATGGTTTGCGCGTAAGTGCGCTAAGCATTGCAAGTCAAACCTTGCTTGAGCAATTAAATGTATGGCCCGAAATTATCGCACAGCGAGCGTGCGCTTATACCCATATGGATGTACGTGATGCCGACAGTTTTGGCAAAATAGCGTTTGATAACAAACAACTTGAGCTTGAGCATTTAGGCCATATTGTTGAAAACGACATTATCCGCTACGCGCTTATAAAAGAGCTAGAGCAACAACCAAGTGCCACGCTAATGTTTGATACGCAGTATCAGCAAATACATCAAAGCGAATCAGATGTATTTATAACGCTTAAAAGCGGCGAGCCAATTATTGCAAAACTGCTGGTGGCCGCTGATGGGGCAAACTCAGCTATTCGCAAACAATTTAATATGGCACTTAGCTTTAAAGATTACGATCACCATGCGCTAGTCGCAACCGTAAAAACCAAAGAGCCGCACGAAAACACCGCACGCCAAGTGTTTTTACCAACCGGGCCGCTGGCATTTTTACCTCTGAGCGATGCAAATACCCATTCAATAGTATGGTCTACTAGCCCAAACCACTGCGATGAGCTGCTTGCAATGGACGACAGCAGCTTTAATAAAGCCGTAATGGCAGCCATAGATGGTCGATGTGGCTTGTGTGAAGTGCAAAGCAAACGCGCTGCTTTTTCACTTAAAATGCGCTACGCCCAGCAATGGGTTTCAGGCAAAGTGGTACTCATTGGCGATGCTGCACATACAATCCATCCACTTGCAGGGCTTGGTATGAATCTAGGCCTAAAAGATGCCGCTTATTTAATTGAGCTTTTAACAAGTAATAATAAAGAATTTGCAAGCACGCGCACACTTCGCGATTACGAACGTACCCGTAAGCTCGATGCGCAAAAGCACATAGCCATGATGCAAGGGTTAAAAGAGTTATTTGAAGGTGCAAACCCGGTTAAAAAACTTATCCGCGGAGTAGGGCTATCATTAGTTGATAATTTAGGCCCAATAAAACACCTGTTCGCTAAAGAAGCGATAGGAAAGTAACGTAGGTTGGGTTGAGCGAAGCGAAACCCAACGGATAAAGTAAAGCGATGAGCTTGATTAAAAAAACCGATGTTTAATTTAAACATCGGTTTTTTTTATGAAGGTTTTAAATATATTAAAAGCTGCGCTTTTCACGCGAGCAAGCTCAGCGTCTATATGCAAAGTTTAACACTGAGCTTAATTTTACCTGTAGGCGTTTAGCTTGCTGACGCGACGAGCCTAGCTCGTAATTACTATCGTTAGCTAAAAAGTACTTTGCGTTAAATCAGTTACAAATTCTTTTGTGCTTCATTCACCATATCCTTGAGCGCATCAATTAACATCGGATCTCGCGAGTTTTGCTTAGCAAGTTCTAATGCGTGTTTCATACTGGTGACGGCCTCTTTGAACTGCTTATTTGCAGTATAGCCTTGCGATAAACGCATGTGAGAATAGGCTGCATTTGGGTAATGGGTAGTAAAGTGTTTAAGCGTGGTAATAGCTTTGGCTGTGTTACCAAATTTTTGCTGGCTATGAGCAAATTCTACATATACATCTTGTGGAATTTTAAGCTCAAACCCATATTTATCACTCAGTGCTTGGTAGTAACCTGTAATAAGCGATACATCAGCAAATCTTCCGTGCTCGTCAGTAACGCTAAAAATTAGGTCGCCAAATAAGTGAATTAGGCTATCGCTAAGGGCTGGTAGTATGGTGCCCATATGACTAAAAGTAGGGTAATGCTTATATTCCCATTTTAGCTGTGTTGGCATTTGTTGTTCTAAATTTACTAAAGTATTTAATACACCTGTATAAAAGCGTGACCCTTCACTTGCTACACTAATAAATAACGATTGACCGCCTTTAGGGCTTTTAGTGTATTTTATAATATTATTTTTTAATTCTTCATCACTCCACCAACTGTTTGGGCTTATAGCTATATAGTTATTAAATAACTCAGGCTGATTAACTAAAGTATAAAGCGCTAAAGTACCTGCATTAGAGTGGCCAATTAACGTGTTGTAGCCGTTAGTTGAGTAGTTATAATTTATGTATGGCATAAGTTCGTCAGAAACAAATTTCAAAAACTCGTCAGTTTGCCCCGCTTCAGGCCATTTATTTTTTACAAAGGTTTGAAATTCAGTTTTAGGCTCACCATCTACTTTAGGTAAGTAATCACGAACACGGTTAGTTGTATCAATACCAACAAGCAAGGCATTAGGTATCTGCTCGTAATCAACAAGGGATTTAATAACACCAGACGCCGTATGAAAGTGCTCAACACCATCAAGTAAATAAATAACATAAAGCGGCTGATCGTCTTTTACAGTGTCAGGTATGAAAATTTTAATGGGTCTGTCTTCGTTAAGTATTTTTGATTGCAGAATGACTTTTTTACCAACGGTTATGTCAGTTGTATTGGTTTTTGCGTGGCTTAAAAATGGTGTACTAAAAGTAAGTATTAATACAAGCGATAGTAAGAGCTTCATAAATATCCTTATTTAATAATGTATTGCTTAATAATTGCACGGCTTTAAGTTTGAGTAAATACTTATATTTTGAGGCAGGTGTTAGACTTAAGTAATTCAAAGCTGCGCTTTTTTATGCGCGCAAGCTTGGCGTATATGATAAATATTAAACTACGAGGTTAGCTTTTCCTTTAGGCCTAAGGCTTGCTAACGGGATGAGCGAAGCTCGCAATAATTGCCTTTAAACTCTTATCTATAAAAGCTTAAAAAACCTGCTTGCTTAATTATCCGTCTAAGCGTAAAATGCGCGCTCATTTCGGCTTTTAAACTATTAATTCCTTGCCTTAAACCGACCGGCCGAAACGGTAGAAGGCTCTATTAACCGTAAGGAATATCCATGCGTCATTACGAAATCGTATTCATGGTTCACCCTGATCAGAGTGAGCAAGTAACTGGTATGATCGAACGTTATACTGGTTCTATCACTGAAGCTGGTGGTACTATCCACCGTCTTGAAGACTGGGGCCGTCGTCAATTGGCTTACCCAATCAACAAGCTTCATAAAGCTCATTATGTTCTTATGAACGTTGAAGCACCTACTGAAGTAATCAGCGAGCTAGAAACTACTTTCCGCTACAACGATGCAGTGCTTCGTAACTTAGTTATGCGTACTAAAAATGCTGTAACTGAAGCGTCTCCTCTTGCAAGAGAAGAGAAGAAAGAAGCACCAGCTGCTTAATTGTTTTGAGTCCTAGCATGGCATGTAGTCAGCAGTTATTATAATGGTTAGCCCATATATGAATCAGCTGGTTATATCTGGGGTAGTTTGTAAAACTCCCAAGTTTAGCCAAAGCCCTGCTGGCATCCCGCATTGTATTTTTGTTGTAGAACATAAATCAATGCAAACCGAAGCAGACCTTAACCGTAATAGTTATGTGAGGCTTCAGGTAGTTGCCAGTGGAAAGCAAATGCAACAACAGACTCAACATTTGCACGTTGGGCAGGCATTGCAAGTGAGTGGTTTTTTAAATCGCCACGAAGGTCGTAACGGCCTTAGCCAATTGGTTTTGCATGCTCAGCATATAGAAAGAATTATTTGAGGAATTAATCTCATGGCACGTTATTTCAGACGTCGTAAGTTCTGCCGCTTTAAAGCGGAAGGCGTACAACAAATCGATTACAAAGATCTAGCTACTCTTAGAAACTATGTTACAGAAAGTGGCAAAATCGTACCTAGCCGTATCACAGGTACTAGCGCTAAATACCAGCGCCAGCTAGCAACTGCTATTAAGCGTGCTCGCTACTTAGCCCTTCTTCCATACACTGACTTACATAAGTAAGCAGCGGATTAACAGTTTTTAAAAGGTGTAGAAACATGCAAGTTATTCTACTAGATAAGATCGCTAACCTAGGTAGCCTAGGTGAACAGGTTGTAGTTAAATCTGGTTTCGCACGTAACTTCCTTTTCCCGCAAGGTAAGGCAGTTCCTGCGACTAAAGCTAACATTGAAACGTTTGACGCTCGTCGTGCAGAACTTGAAGCGAAAATCGCTGAACAGTTAGTTGCTGCACAAGCACGCGCTGAAAAACTAGAAGCATTAGCAGAAGTTACATTAGTATCTAAAGCTGGTGACGAAGGTAAGTTATTCGGTTCAATCGGTACTCGTGACATCGCTGACGCTATCTCAGCTGTTGGTGTTGAAGTTGCTAAGTCAGAAGTTCGTTTGCCTCTAGGTACTATCCGTGAGACTGGTGAATTTGACGTATCAATTTCAGTTCACTCAGACGTAACGGCTACTATCAAAGTAATCGTAATCGCTGAAGCTTAATTTTTAATTAAGCTAAAAAAGCCGTGCTATTAGCACGGCTTTTTTGTGCCTATAATTTGGCTAACTTCATTAGTTGAGGGCACAGTTAAATAATACCAATCCGCAATAATACTTAATCATTTTGCGGGGCTAAACGTGTCGCTACCTGTGTTAAAAAATTCTCATTTAGAACAACTAAATAGCGAATTTTTTGTCTAGCTATCAACACGTTTTTCCATCCTCAAAATAGATCACTTAATTAAGCGAATTGGTATAAAGCCTCGTATAAGCCCCTTTTTTATTCAATTATTTTTTCATTCCTTTTAAACCTTTTCGAACTGTCATTACGTCTAACTTATCAATACACTTAAATAGCAACTCAACAATAATAATTAAAAGGCGGCATCACGGATGTTACACGTTAAACCCGACCCAGCGCCTTTGTGCGAAGCTGCACTCATTGAGCGAGTTAAATCGGGTGATCAAGGCGCATACACAACGCTTTATGAGTTACATATAAAACGAGTATACGGTTTATGTTTGCGCTTATTAGCAGACCAAGCACACGCTGAAGACGCCGCCCAAGAGGTATTTGTACAGGTATGGCATAAAATAGCATTGTTTGATGGGCGTTCGCAGTTTTCTACTTGGCTATATAGTGTTGCCGGTAATGTAGCGATAAGTTACCTGCGTAAGCAAAAAAACTGGTTACAAAAAGTAGTAAGTATTGAACACAGCGGTATGGATGAGCAATCAGCTAACGACTGCAAAGGCTTAAATGGCCTCGATAAGTTAATAGTAAGGCTTCCTGAGCGCGCACGTATGGTATTTGTATTATTTGCTATTGAAGGTTACAGGCACGAGGAAATCGCGGAGCAATTAGGTATGGCTGTTGGTTCAAGTAAGTCACAATATCATCGTGCTAGGCAGTTATTACAAGAGTGGTATGAAAATGAGTAAACCAAACTTTAACGACTACTTAAATAAGTCATTAAACACGCTTGATAAAGAAATTACGCCACAAAAAGATTTATGGGCGGGGATTGAGCGAGCAATTGTTAATAATAAGCAGAACCCAAACAGCACTATTATTTGGCCAAAACTAACGGCAATAGCAGCGTGTACTGTGGCTGTTTTAATTGCTGTTAATATATTTGTTATAGCACCTGAACCACAGCCCGTAGTGGCTATAAGTGATTACTTTTCGGCTCAAAAAAATAGTTTGTTAGTTGAATACGAAAATAAAGAAGCATTAACCACTAACTGGCAAGCGCAACTACAAGAACTTGAAGATGCTGAGCAAGCAATAAAGCAAGCTCTTGAAAACGAACCACAAAACCAAGCGCTACTGACAATGTTAGCGCAAATATATCAACAACAACTTGATTTAATTAACAAGGTGCACGCGCCACGTTGGCAGCACATTTAGGAGTATGATATGAAAGCGATTTTATTAGGACTGAGCTTATTTCCACTGGCGGCATTTGCGGGTGAAAAAATAGATAAGCAAATAGACGTACCAAGTGGCGGCACTATTTTTATTGAAAACCAACGCGGTGATATACATATTACAGGCTGGGATAAAAACGAATTTAAAGTATCTGGCGAGCTTGATGATAAAGCACAGGGTTATGAGCTTAAAACAAGTGGCGATAAAACACAGTTTATTGTAAAAATGCCCCGTAAATCAAATTGGGGTAATAGTGGTGACGGCTCAAACCTAACTATATTTATGCCTAAAAGCAGTAGTTTAGAGTTTGCTGGCGTTAATGTATCGGTGACTGCAAAGGAGCTTAAAAACGGCGCAGAAGTTGATGTGGTTAACGGCGAAATTACGGTAGATGATATTACTGGCAACATTAAGCTCACCACTGTAAATGGTGATGTGAACGCTGAGAACTTAAACGGGAATATTCAGTTTGAAACCGTAAATGGTGAAATTAACGATAGGCAATCAAGTGGTGAGCTGCGTTTTAGCGCTGTTAATGGTGATATTAAATCAACTTCAAGCGCTAATGATGTGCGCCTTGAAAACGTAAATGGCGATATAGAATTTACGCTATCGGCTATTAAAAACCTACGTATTAATACGGTCAATGGCGAAGCAGAAGTACAGATTAACGAGCTTTTAAAAGGCGGTGATGTACGTTTTGAATCAGTAAGTGGTGATGCCGACTTTTATTTCCCACAAAGTGTATCAGCAAAGTTTGAAATTAAAGCCCATGCTAATGGTAAAATCATTAACAAAGTCAGTAGTGACAAAGTCAGTAAAGCTAAATATGGCCCAGCCAGTGATTTAGAGTTTAGTATTAATGGCGGTAATGCAAATGTTGAAATGGATACCATAAGTGGACGAATAGAGCTTCGTACCAAATAACACTCATTCCCCATCACGATTACAAAAAGCAGGAAAGATTTCCTGCTTTTCTATTTGCACAGCCCCTGCAAGTCGATAGAATAGAGCCATTCAATTTTACTACTGTGAAGTTATGGCCAAACCAGATAAGCAAGTCGATACTCTTAAAGTTCCTCCCCATTCAATAGAAGCTGAACAATCTGTTTTAGGTGGCTTAATGCTTGATAACCAAGCTTTTGACCGCGTAGCTGAGCTTGTTGTATCACAGGATTTTTATACCCGCACGCACAAGTTAATTTTTGAGGCGATGACGGCACTTGCTGAGATTGGCGATCCGATAGATTTAATCACTATTTCTGAAAGTTTAGAAAAAAATAATAAACTTGCAGGTATTGGGGGTTTTGCTTACTTAGCCGAAATTGCTAAAAATACGCCAAGTGCAGCCAACATTGATGCCTACGCAAACATTGTACGTGAGCGTGCTGTTGTACGTGAAATGATTGGCGTGGCAAATGAAATAGCCGAAGCGGGTTTTAATACCGAAGGGCGTACTAGTCACGACCTACTCGATTTTGCCGAAAGCAAAGTATTTAAAATTGCCGAGCAACGTACAAAAAGTACGGAAGGCCCGCAAAGTATTCATAACATACTCGAAAAAACCGTTGATAAAATAGAAGAGCTTTATCAATCGCCACAAGATGGTGTAACGGGTGTAAGTACAGGTTATGCCGATCTTGATAAAATGACGACGGGCCTGCAACCGTCTGACTTAATTATTGTTGCAGCGCGTCCTTCAATGGGTAAAACCACCTTTGCGATGAATCTTGCAGAACATGCCGCAATGACTCAAGACAAACCCGTGCTAATTTACTCGCTAGAGATGCCTTCAGAACAAATTATGATGAGGATGTTAGCGTCTCTTGGCCGTATTAACCAAACTAAGGTACGTACAGGTCAGTTAGATGATGACGATTGGGCGCGACTTTCATCAACAATGGGCTTGTTGATGGAAAAAGGCAAAATGTATGTTGATGATGCCTCGGGCTTAACACCTACCGATGTTCGCTCTCGTGCACGTCGTATTGCGCGTGACCACGGCGGCATTAGTATGATCATGGTCGATTACTTGCAGCTAATGCGCGTACCTAGCCTTGCTGATAACCGAACGCTTGAAATTGCTGAAATTTCGCGTTCACTTAAATCACTAGCAAAAGAGCTAAAATGTCCGGTTGTTGCGCTTTCGCAGCTAAACCGTACGCTAGAGCAACGTGCCGATAAACGCCCAATTAACTCAGATTTACGTGAGTCAGGGTCGATAGAGCAGGATGCCGATTTAATCATGTTTATTTACCGTGACGAAGTTTACAACGAAGACAGTACTGATAAAGGTATTGCTGAGATTATCATAGGTAAACAACGTAACGGCCCAATTGGTAAAGTGCGTTTAACATTCCAAGGTCAATTTTCTCGCTTTGATAATTACGCGGGACCAGCGGTAGATGACGATTACTAATGCGCTTAGCGACTGCTGAAATTAACTTAACGGCACTTGCGCATAATTTAGCGCAAGTTAAGGGCTTTGCACCTAACAGCAAAGTGATGGCGGTGCTAAAAGCAAATGCTTACGGGCATGGATTAGTAACGATTGCGCAGCATTTAAATAATGCTGACGCATTTGCTGTGGCACGTATAGATGAAGGGCTTGCCCTTCGAGCTGGGGGCTTAACAAAACCAATTGTTTTACTAGAAGGCTTTTTTAACAAAGCCGACTTACCGATTCTGCTCGCCAACAATTTTCAAACTATTATTCACGATGAGTACCAATTAGCGGCGCTTGAAAAAGCAAAGCTAGATGCACCAATAACATGCTGGTTAAAAGTAAATACAGGTATGCATCGATTAGGTATTGCGCCAGAGCAGTTTGAAGCCTTTTATAGCCGCTTGCAAAAAACACCTAACGCTAAAAATACCGTTAATTTAATGACCCACTTTTCGTGTGCTGATGACGTTGATAATGCTAAAACGGTTCAGCAAATTACGTTGTTTGATAATTTAGTGAATGGTATTGACCAAGCGCATTGTTTATCAAATTCGGCTGGTATTATTGCCTGGCCGAGCGGTCATGGCGATTGGGTGCGTCCTGGGCTTATGTTATATGGTGTATCGCCAATGGCAAATAGTATTGGGCAGCAACACAAATTAAAACCAGTTATGCGCTTAACTACGCGCGTAATTGCAGTGCGAGATGTGCCTGCTAATGAGGCTGTTGGGTATGGTGGTCGTTGGAAAAGCGATAAACCAACCAAGTTAGCTGTTGTAGCTATGGGTTATGGCGATGGTTATCCTCGGCATGCTAAAGAGGGGACACCGGTAATAATTGGTGAGCAGCGTTATGGTATTGTAGGTAGCGTAGCTATGGACATGATCAGCGTTGATATAGGCGCTAATGAGCATAATATTAAAGTTGGCGACAGAGTCACTATGTGGGGCCCTGAGCTACCAGTTGAAGAAATAGCATTGTGCGCTGATACTATTCCTTACGAGCTATTATGTAATATTACACCACGCGTAAGTTATGAGTATCAGCCATAGTTAGTTTTTAGCGTATACCAATTGGGTATAATTACTCTTTTATAAAGTAAATGTCGCTAAAGCCCATACGGGCAAATTCTTGGTCGCGAAAGTTACGAACAGAAGCAGACCCTTTTGAGGTCATTTCTATTTGGCGTACCATATTTAAGTAATTTGTTAAATCAATACCCTCGGCAGCAGCAATAGCTTGATACATGTCGTGGTATTTATCTTTTGCGAAGTTAATTTCGCGCGGTTGGTTTTTAAATGTATACGTTATTCTGCGTGCCATAATAAGCTCAGTTAAATTGAGTGTTAGTATAATTTTACACTGTATTGAACTGGCATTGAATGATTTGTTTAAATCAAATAATTAAAAAGTAGAGTTTAAAATGAAATTATCAGTAGAGATCAGTAAATATCCACTTCACCAAGATTACATTCCGTTTATTAAAGGCTTTATTGACCGCTTAAACGAATACGAAAATTTAAAAGTGATTACTAATACGCTATCAACGCAAATTTTTGGTGATTATGATTTAGTAATGCAGGTGTTAAATACCGAAATTAAGCGCTCATATGAAGAATTTGGTAAAGCTATTTTTGTATGTAAGTTTCTCTCTGGCGACTTATCGCCTGAATAATCTATAATACCAATCTGCATAAATCTTTGATCAATTTAACGAATTAAATTGCACTATAACGTCGTTAAAAATTTTTTATTTAGAACAACTAGATACAAAAATTTTTGCCTAGTTTTAGCGTGGTTTTCTTAACGTTAAATAGACCCCGTATATAAGCAGGTTGGTATAACAAATGGCGCAACTAAACGGTGATTGCATAATATGGACTTTTTAACACAAACCTTAAGCGGTTTTACAGCAAT
This sequence comes from Pseudoalteromonas sp. SG45-2, assembly GCF_014164115.1. Classification (NCBI taxonomy): domain Bacteria; kingdom Pseudomonadati; phylum Pseudomonadota; class Gammaproteobacteria; order Alteromonadales; family Pseudoalteromonadaceae; genus Pseudoalteromonas; species Pseudoalteromonas sp. SG45-2. The sequence continues at coordinate 148,579 of NZ_JACJEO010000004.1, read as the reverse complement.
GTCGCATTGGGAATACATTGCGGTAGGATTGTCGATGGCGTACTTATTATTGGCAATAAAGGAAAGCTTATGGTGTTGGCCGGCGGCATTTTTTAGCACGCTCATTTATACAATTATGTACTGGAATGGCGCATTGCTCATGGAGTCGTTACTTAATTTTTATTATATGTATATGGCTGTGTTTGGATGGGTTGTATGGAGAAAAGGCAAAGCTGAAAATTTAAATATTACATCGTGGTCGATAAACCGTCATGCTGTTTTAATTAGTTTAACAACCGTAGCTGCAATTACAATTGGTTACGTTATGCAAAACTATACGCATGCCGATTTTGCTTATCTTGATAGTTTCACAACGTGTTTTGCCGTAGTAACTACTTACTTAGTTGCTAAAAAAGTCCTCGAAAACTGGCTGTACTGGATTGTAATAGATGCAGCTTCCATGTATTTATATTATGAAAAAGGCTATTACCCAACGCTTGCGCTCTTTATATTTTATACCATTATGGCCGCGTGGGGCTTTAAAACTTGGTACGAAGAGTACGAACAAAGCCAAGCTAAGCCGCTAGCTCAGCTTTAATTAATGATTGAGCATAATCAGCTAGTAAAAATGTGTAGGGCGTTTATAGAGCCTACTAGCGTTACTTCAAGCGAGCGACTACTAAATGGTTTTAGTAACGATAATTTTTTAATACGTACCAAACAACAAGGGTATTTATTAAAGTGTTATAAAAGCCATTGGCCAGCCATAGGACTTGAAGCACAGCGTTTTTTAAGTGAGCTTAATATATGTCCTGCGCCTGTTTGGCTCGATAAAAAGAATAGCCGTGCGGTATTTAATTATATTGAAGGTAATACAGCGCAATCGGATATAACGCTTAGCTTTATTAATAAACTTGCCCAAGTACATAATTACAAAGCGTCTACTGCGCCAATGGAAATAGCTAAAGAGCTGCATTTTTATCAAAGCACCGGCGTATATACGCAATATAAACCTCAAATAGAGCAGGCACTCAAAGTAGTTGCAGCCATGCAATTTGATGAAGGCTTTTGTCATAATGACTTGGTAAAAGATAACATTATTGTAAATGCTTCGGGCATGTATTTAATTGATTTTGAGTACGCGCAAACTAACGATGTATATTTTGATTTGGCAGCCCTTGCAGTGAGCTTTAATCTTAATGAGAGCAGTGACAGTACATTGTTAAACAACTATAAAAATAGCGTTGATAAAACAAGCACGTTTTACCCATCAATAGATAAGCTAAATTACTATAAACTGTTTTTTTTGGTGTTATGTATTGCTTGGTATGAGGAGCGCAACATAACTAGTAAATCTATAATGTTACGTGCGCAGCTAAATAAACTTGTTACTAATACTTTTTTATAAAAGTTACAAACCACCAAAGCGTTCAGCGAGCTCTTTGTACTTTGTTACTTCGGCCGCATCAAATTGTGGTTCGCCATTCTCGTCTTCAGATTTAGCAATTAATAAACTTTCTCTAGAGAGGCGTTTTACACGCTCTACTTTTACACCTAAAAATTCAGCGACTTGCTCAGTAGACATTAAACTCATCATTATTTCCTCGTATTAAACTAATCCTCACAGCGACAATCATAATTTTAATGTTACTAAACCGTTACTGTTTCTTATCTAATAAGAATAAATAGCGTGTTTTTAAGCCTTTGTGAAGTGTTTTATTTAAAAGAGTTTAATTAATAAGCATATAAGCTGATCTTACTGGTATTTATTTAAAGATCTCTTTATCATTGCGGGTGCTAAAGCACTGATATCGCGAGTTGGTGTGGCGGCAACAAATGTGCTCTCGTGGTGAAATGGATATCACGTGGCCCTCCGGAGGCTGAGTTGTAGGTTCGATCCCTACCGAGAGCGCCATTTGCTTTTATATGTATTAATTATCCTCTCTATATTACCTAGCTTCTTATTAATTACTCTTGTATTTAAAAATGCATTTACTGCAAAAACTTTGAAAGTTAATTTTAAAAACAGCTTTCTAGTTATTTATACAATGCAAAATTAGCATCCAAAAATCATGTTGTAATTATTTGCATATAAGTTTTAGTGATAAATGAGGAAGACCGATTTAATGTTAAATAGTCAATTAGAGATACTAGCTCAAGGACACGCTTATCTTGAAGGTGTAACTAAAGAGGACTATTCCCAAGTCATCACTCCTAACTTTATTAGCTCGGCTGGAGCTCATATGCGACATATTATCGATCATTATCAATCTTTAATGACCGGCTTTAGCACGCAAAAAGTAGATTATGATTGCCGCTTAAGAGGAGGAGATATTGAAAACTCTCCAACTGCTGCAATAAAAAAAATTGCCGAAATAACAACGTGGATTGAACAGCTAAGTCCAGATGATTTTAATAAACCGTTATCACTTTCAAGCGAAGTTTCAATTAAAAGCAAAAATGTACAAACAGTAACCACATCACTTGCGCGAGAGCTTATTTTTGTAGGCAGTCACGCTGTGCACCATTACGCGATGATTTCACAAATTTCTTTTGCTCAAAAGTCGCAGCTCGATCAAAGCTTTGGTTTAGCACCAAGTACAGCTACTTTTTTAAGAGAAAATAGCCAGCCAGCCAGCACAACCAAAATCGATGCAAAATTAAAATGTGCACGTTAAGCTACTTTTTAACTGATGATGGCTACGAGCTATTTTTTAATCGCGATGAGCAAAAAACACGAGAAACGGCAATCGCTCCAAGTAAGCACCAGGGCAATGCAATTTTCCCCATTGATCCGCAAGGAGGAGGTACTTGGCTTGGGGTATCGCATTTTGGGCAAACACTCGCATTATTAAATGATTACCAAAGTGTATTTGATATAACTGCGGTAAAGCATAGTAGAGGTCTGTTAATCCCTCATTTACTGAGCAATAAAGCCCCTGCATTGTACCAATTACAAAACATGGATTTATCGGGCTACGCGCCTTTTAAGTTGTGTATTTTTCCGGATGGGCTATCGATAAATAACAATAACGTGGTTTTTGTTAGGTGGGATGCAAAGCAGTTAATCCACTGCCAAGTTGAACCACTTGCTACGTCATCAGGTGTTGAGCTTGAAACGGTGACACAAAAGCGTAAACAACAATTTAAGCAACTTATTGATTTAAGACATCCTGAAAGTGAGCAGTTTTTAGCGTTTCATTACAGTAAAGCCGAACAAGGGCAATATGGCGTAAACATGCTAAGAGAAGATGCAATGACGGTCAGTATTAGTCATATTAAAGTTGGTAACACTATACGCTTTAATTATTTTGATAAGCAGTCTCAGCTCATTAGTAGCATTGGTTGTTTAAAAGTGGCTGCAGCTTAACTAAATATTTTTATAGCTGTTACATAACTAAAAAAGTCGACGCAATTAATAGCGTCGACTTTTTTGTTAACTGTATTTTACCTGCTACATTAAGCAGCAGGTAAAAATTATGAGTGATTTATATAATCATCCTTTTTATCACCAAGGTAGAGCCTAAGTAGCTTTTCAGGCGCACTTGGTAAGTGCACACTTAAAAGTAATCCTGGCGTGTGATTAAAGTTGCTATCAATGCCCATGCAATGAAATTGAGCGCCTAGCTTGTGGTATTGCTTTAATAAAATCGGTATGTCTTTTTTATCTTCTTCTATTCCCATAACCAATGCTGATACATGGCTTATATTTAACGTGTGGTCATTAATAAAGTATTCAAACTCTGGGTGGAGCTTATTATTAAAAGGCGTATTGGCGCTAACACCTTGTTTATTATTAACCATTGCATGGTCAATAATTGCAACAGAACGAGGGTCATAAAGTTTACTTAATGAAACAGTGCCATATAAAGTCCTATAGCGTGGATTTTGCGCCATAAACGCACCAATCCCTTTAAATAGCAGCAATAAACCATGGTAACTGCCCTGATGCTTTTGAACTATAAACGATCGACCCATTTCTAAGCACGGCTGTTGCTGATTAATAAAAGAAGGTTCAAAGTTAAACATTTGCGATAAATAAAGAGGGCTCACGTCGCTATTTTTTTGTAATAAATCGGTTTGTCCAATTCTATAAGCACCAATAATTTCTTCATTTTTATGATCAAAAATAAACAAATGCATGTAAGTCGCATCAAACTTATCTGTGTCGCATGGCTCGCCACTTCCTTCGTTTAATGTGCGAAAAGTTATTTCTCTGAGGCGTGTTATTTCAGTAACGCAATTAGGTATTTGCTCTTGGTAGCCGTAATAAACTGAGTAACCTTTAAAATCGACTAAGTGCTGCTCGCTTGGCAAGTTAGCAAGCTCATTTTTCATTTTTGTTTTATCAACTTCCTGCATAATGGCTTTGAGCTGTGTTGATTGGTTATCCTCTTGCCAAGGCGTTACAAAGCGCTCATCGTTTAAGTAACATTGCAAGCGCGCAAGTGCGTTTATGTCGTCAGTTTTTTCAAACTTATTTAATAATTTGGGTGTAAGTAAATTACCAGCGCTTAAGCTAATAGAGCTTTTTTGAATTTTAAGTAATTCGCGTATTAGCATTAATAATCTAAATCGGTAGTAAACACGCCCCAAGTTATAAAAGGTTGAGCTATTCTGACCGCTAATAAATACAGGCAATAAAGGAGCTTGTGTTTTTAAAGCTAGTTGAGCGGCTAAGCGATTCCATTGCCCGTCAGTTACACGCTGTTTTTCTGATTGAAAAAATGACACTCTTCCCGCAGGAAAAACCACAAGTAAGCCATCATTTTTAACATGACTAAAACACTGTTTTATTGCGCTGGTATTAATGGCTGCTTTTGGTTTTAGTGGGTTAGCAAAAATAAAATAGTCTTTAATTTCTTTAAATATTTTTAAACCCACGTTAGCCATTACTTTTGTATCGCTACGATAATGGGTGAGTAAATTTGCAATTATTACGCCCTCAATCATGCCATAAGGATGATTACATACCACTATGCAAGGGCCATGCTTTGGTATTTTGTCAATAACACCTTGTGCACCAAGCACATTTATACCTAATACATTTAACAGCTTTTCACTAAACTCTTGTTTATCTAAACCCGATAAATTATTACAGAGGTATATATCACGCAGCTTATTGATGCCCAATAGGCTATCGAGCAGCGGAGCGGCTATTTTTAGTATATGACTCAAAGGAGAAACGGTGCTTATTGCCGCTACACTTAAGTTTGATACGGGGTGGTTTAATTTTGTCATATACGTTGATGCTCTTAAATTTTTATAGCTGTTGTGTATATTTAGACCGAGGAAAAACCACATTATGTTCAAATTAGGTTAATTAAGTTTGTTTAAAAGCGTAAAAATAATACTCAAATAGTCTTTTAAGTGCTAAATGGTTGTAGGTTATTAAGAAAATAGAAGAGGGTTTTAATTATCCATAAAATAAGGTTACCCACTACAGCTAATAAGAGTGATACAGCAAGTAATCCTTTGTAGTTATATATCACTACTTACAACTCAAAAACTAGACTTTTAAGCTTAATTAATGCTATTTAAGGTACATCTACTTTAAATGTAAAAAATCTCACCTTTATGCTAATTACTTTGCCTGTGTCTGAGCTCACCCCTGGTATGTACGTTGATAGCGTTACTAAGCAACACGAGGGGAGCAATAGCATAAAAATTAAGACCAGTGGCTTGGTGCGCGACAAATCTATTATTAAGCGTTTAGTGTCTGAAGGGGTGCTCGAGCTGCTTATAGATTTTACTAAAGGTGATGCGCCAGTTCCTGCCAAATATAAGCCCCAAAGCGCACCTAAAACATCTAATAGCCAAAAAAAAGTAGAAAAAACATCTATAGCTATTTCTATCGAACAGGAGTTTGCTAAAGCGACTGTAAATTACGATCAGCATGGCCGAAAGTTACAATCATTATATGGCGATTTAACATCTGGCCTGAGTGTTAATATAAAAGTGCTTGATGAAATTGCCAGCGAGATAGTCAGCTCAGTTTTTCGTAATGCTAACGCTATGACTATTCTTACTCGTATAAAAGACAAACATAGCTATAACTGGCGGCATATGATCAACTGCGCCATTTTTACTGCTGTATTTGCTAAATACTTAGGGTATGGAAAAGCTGTTGTACAAGAGCTTGCAATGGGGGCGTTACTTCATGACTTGGGCCAAGCTAAATTACCGCAGGGTATATTTTCCAAGCCAACTAAACTAAGTAATAACGAGCTAGCAGCAATTAAAAAGCATGTTGCCCAAGGTTTAGGTTTAGTTAAAGGTGAGAAGGGTATAACTCCCCTTATGCTCGATATGATAGTAAATCATCATGAGCGTTTAGATGGCTCTGGTTATCCGCGAGGCCTGCAGGCTGAAAAGTTAAGTCGCCCGGCGCGTATAATGGCAATTGTAGATGTGTACGATGCTATGACAGCCGATAGAATGCACCAAGAGGGTGATGAGCCTATTAATGCATTACGCTACTTATTAGCCAATAAGCACTTGTTTGATGGTGAGTTAGTTCAGCGCTTTATAAAGTGCTTGGGGGTCCATCCGGTAGGGACTATTGTAAAATTAACGAATGAACGTTTAGCCTTAGTGCTTGAGGGGAACGTATTAAATCCTATTAAACCTAAAATTAAGCTATTTTATAATGCTAAGCATAATCATCATGTTACACCTAAAGACATAGATTTAAGTGAGCACACCCAAGAGCTTAAAATACTAGCGAGTGTTAAGCCTCTTGATTATCAGATTAATTTGTCTCGCCTGCTAAAAGAGCATTTGTTGAACTAGTTTTACTGCATTGCCTTTTTTTAGTTTGTTTTGCAGAAATAAACGCACCCAAAAAACAACTCCCCATCAGTGTTAACCATAGCAAAGTACCTAACTCTACATGCAATGCAAAACAACAAAGCGCTAAAGAAATCAACGCATTTAACATTGCCCCTAACCAATAATGGTTTACGGGGTTATCGCATTGTCCTGCTTGAGTGCATGCGCAGTAGTTTGCTTTGTAAAAGCAAAATACACTCGCCCCACAAAATATTAGCCCTGTAATAATAAATAAAATGATCACAGTTTTACTTCCTTTGCGATTTTATAGTGAGTGTAATTTGCTATATATTTCAAGTCAATCTAAATGATAATTAATTACAATTAGAGTTTTAACTCTAATAACACATTTCTCATCCGATGAGTTTTAAATAGTTGTTAAAATGTCGTTAAATAACATGTTTTTTGCTGTTTTTTGACGCATTCATAGAGTTTTTTACAAAAAATTAAGGTAGTGTAGCAAAGTTTCAAATCCTAATAACAACACACATAGTACCCAGACAGTCAGTTTGGTTAAGGACTCAACAATGAAATTTTCTAAAACTCTTATTGCAGCTTCGCTTGCATTTGTTTCAGCTGATAGCTTTGCAGCTGCGTTTCAATTATCAGAGCAAAATGCATCGGGTTTAGGCCGTGCATACGCTGGTGAAGCTTCTATCGCAGACGATGCGTCTGTAGTTGCACGTAACCCAGCACTAATGACTTTATTTAAAGATAAACAACTAAGTGTTGCTGCTATTGGTGTAATTCCAGATGTAAGTATTGAAGGCGAAAGTACTAATAACGGTATTGACCCAAGTGCATTAGATGACGACAGCATTGCACCAAGTGCTGTAGTACCTGCTGTTTACTTTACTATGCCTTACAACGATAAAGTATCGATTGGTTTTGGCGCATTTTCTAACTTTGGTTTATCTACAGAGTTTAACGACGAATACGTTGCTGGCCAAATTGCTGGCGAAACAGAAATCTTTACTGTTAACCTTAATGCAAGCGTTGCTTATAAAGTAACTGAGCAATTCAGCTTTGGTATTGGTTTAAACGCTATTTATGCTGATGCAACTGTTATTCGTAAAGTGGGTGCTAATGCAAGCGGTATTGATTTTGGTGCTGATGCTGTAAACCTTCAAGGTGATGATACTGGTTTTGGTTTAAACGTTGGTTTAATGTACCAGCTAGATGATAACAGCCGTTTTGGTTTTAACTATCGTAGCGAAACAGACATCACATTTGATGGTGACTTCTCAAACGATCTACCAGCAGCTATTGGTGGTACAGGCGGCGCTAAGCTACCAGGAGCTGTTGATCTAACACTACCAGCTATTGCTGAGTTTTCTGGCTCACATCAGTTAGGTGATAAGTTAGGCCTACATTACAGTGTATTATGGACAGGTTGGAGCAGCTTTGAATCACTAGAAGCACAAGTAACGTTACCAACTGGTGATAAGTTTGTTGCGTTTGAAAAGCAAGAGCAGTTTGATGACTCTTTCAGATACTCTGTAGGTGCTGATTACCAATACAACGAAGATTTACTACTTCGTGCCGGTGTTGCATTTGATGAGTCTCCAGTATCACAAACGCACCTATCAATCTCTATTCCTGATACCGATCGCTTTTGGTTCTCGTTTGGCGGTAACTACACAATTGATCAAAACTCTAACGTTGATCTTGGTGTAAGTATCATCCGTGGTAAAACACAAACGTTCACAGAAGCTGATGACTCGGGCAGCCAGTGGGGCTTCGAATCTAAAGGCCACGCGGTATTACTTGGCGCTCAGTATAACTACAAGTTTTAATGTAGAAGTGTCTCGTGGTTAATCACAGGGCACAAAAAAGCCGCTCACTTTAATTAAAGTGAGCGGCTTTTTTAATGCATATTAAATAGTGTTAATAGGCATTTTATGAAAGCTTATAAGCTTTCTATTTTAGTTTTTTGCTCAAGTAGCTTAGTTTTAGCATCGCTAAACTCAGCCAGTTTTGCATTTTCTTTAGCAAGTACCGCTTCAGGTGCGTTATTAACAAACTTTTCGTTAGCGAGTTTGTTTTGCACTTGTGCTAGGCCTTTTTCTGCTTTTTCGAGTTGCTTATTAATACGTGAAAGCTCGGCTTCTACATCAATTAAGCCCGCCATTGGGATCATGATCTCAAGGTTGCCAACATAAGACGTTGCACATGCAGGTGCGTCGTCTTTGTTTTCAAGCATTGTAAACTCTTCAATTTTTGCAAGTGATGCTAAAAATGATTTGTTTTCTTCAATACGGCGCACGTCGTCGCTTGATGCATTAGCAAGTAATACGCTAAGCGGTTTACTTGGGCTAATATCCATTTCACCACGAATGTTACGAATAGCTAAAATGAATTGTTTAACCCACTCTAAGTCGTCCATCGCTTTAGCATCAACGCTTGCTTCATTATATACAGGGAACGGCTGAACCATAATGCTGGTGTTTGTTGTTTCAAGGCCTGCAAGAGGTGCAACACGTTGCCAAATCGTTTCAGTGATGTACGGCATCATTGGGTGCATTAAACGCAGTAAGCTTTCAAGTACGGTAATAAGTGTATTACGTGTACCACGTTGCTGCGCTTCATTACCTTTAAATAATACCGGCTTAGTTAGCTCTAAGTACCAATCACAGAACTGGTTCCAAGTGAATTCGTAAAGCGTGTTAGCAGCTAAGTCAAAGCGGTAGTTATCAAGGTGCTCAGTGTATGTTTTAACTGTTGACTCAAATTGACCTAAAATCCAGCGGTCAGCTAATGAAAGCTCTTTTTGTGCATCGTTTGCAAAACCACAGTCTTGCTCTTCTGTATTCATTAATACGTAACGGCTCGCGTTCCATAATTTATTACAGAAGTTACGGTAACCTTCAAGGCGGTTCATGTCCCAGTTAATATCACGACCGGTAGATGCCATTGCAGCAAGTGTAAAGCGAAGGGCGTCGGTGCCGTGTGCCTCAATACCGCCTGCAAATACTTTACGCGTATCTTTTTCAATTTTAGCGGCAAGTTTTGGCTGCATCATGTTACCAGTACGTTTTTGTACTAGGTCTTCAAGTTCAATGCCGTCAATCATGTCTAGTGGGTCAAGTACGTTACCTTTTGACTTAGACATTTTATCGCCATTGTCATCACGTATTAAGCCCGTTACATACACGGTTTTAAACGGAACTTGTGGTTTGCCATTTTCGTCTTTCACAAAGTGCAGCGTCATCATAATCATGCGCGCAACCCAGAAGAAAATAATATCAAAACCAGTTACCAGCACGTCAGACGGATGGAAGGTTTTTAAATCATCGGTATTTTCAGGCCAACCTTGTGTAGAGAAAGTCCAAAGTGCTGACGAGAACCACGTATCAAGTACGTCTTCGTCTTGGCTTAGTGTTACGTTATCTGCAATGTTGTTTTCACGGCGTACTTCAGCTTCGTCGCGACCAACAAATACATTGCCTTCACTGTCGTACCAAGCTGGAATGCGGTGACCCCACCAAAGCTGGCGTGAAATACACCAATCTTGTACGTCGTTCATCCACGAGAAGTACATGTTTTCGTATTGCTTAGGTACAAATTGAATGTCGCCGTTTTTAACAGCGTCTTTTGCAGGTTCAGCAAGTGGTGCAACACGTACATACCATTGGTCGGTAAGCAGTGGCTCAATTACCACACCAGAGCGATCGCCGTAAGGAACAGTTAAACCATGGTCTTCAATTTTTTCAAGTAAACCTAGTTCTTCAAATTCTGCCACAATTGCTTTACGCGCTGCAAAACGATCTAGGCCGTGCAAGCGCTCAGGTATTGGTGCATCAAACTCAAGCTCTTTACCGTCAAAGGTGTATGTTTCACCTTGGGTAAGAATAGCGGCGTCTTTATCGAAAATGTTGATCATAGGCATTTGATGACGCTTGCCCACTTCGTTATCGTTAAAGTCGTGCGCTGGGGTTATTTTTACACAGCCCGTGCCTTTATCTTTATCGGCGTGTTCGTCAGCAACAATTTTAATACGACGATTAACGATGGGTAATAAAATCTCTTTACCGATTAAATCTGTGTAGCGCTCATCATCAGGATTTACTGCAACACCTGAGTCACCCAACATGGTTTCAGGACGTGTTGTTGCTACTACTATGTAGTCTTTTCCGTCTTGTGTTGTAACGCCATCAGCTAATGGGTAACGTAAGTTCCACATGTGGCCTTGCTTGTCTTTGTTTTCAACTTCAAGATCAGAAATAGCCGTGTGTAATTTTGGATCCCAGTTTACTAGGCGCTTGCCTCGGTAAATTAGGTTTTCTTTATGGAGGCGTACAAACACTTCTTTAACAGCTTCAGATAAACCATCATCCATGGTAAAGCGTTCACGATCCCAATCAACCGATGCGCCAAGGCGACGAAGCTGCTTAGTGATAGTACCGCCAGATTCTTTTTTCCATTCCCAGATTTTATTAATAAAATCTTCGCGGCCTAAATCGTGGCGTGTTTTGCCTTCTTCGGCATGCAGTTTACGCTCAACCAACATTTGCGTTGCAATACCTGCGTGGTCAGTACCTACTTGCCATAATGTGTTGTTACCTTGCATACGTTTAAAACGCGTTAGGGTATCCATTATTGTATCTTGGAAGGCGTGGCCCATGTGTAAGCTACCAGTGACATTTGGCGGCGGGATCATAATTGAATATGGTACGCCTTGGCCAGATGGCTTAAAGTAGCCTTTTTGTTCCCAGTCTTGATATAGAGACTGTTCAATATCTTGCGGATTGTAGGTTTTATCCATTACACAGAACCTTAAATAAGTACTTAAATTAGTTGGTTAGTTTGCCTGATTGGCTAGCTATTAATATCTTGCGTGGTGAGATTGGCACCGAGTTGGCGTAGCTTTTTAAAACGCTCGCGGGCTGCTTGCTTAGCAGCTGGTTCTACGGGTACAAAATCAAAAACTTGGTTAAACCGACGAATATAATCCGGTAACTGAGTAGCCAAGTTAATTAAAACTTTACGATTGCCAACAGGTGGCGTAATACCAATTTCTACAGGTGCGCCGCCTTTAGGGCCTTCACCTTGTAAATTATGTGGCACAAAACTATCTGGATCGAATGCCCAAATTATTTCATCAATGGCACAGGCTGCTTCGTTATCGTTAACACAAATAAACACACGCTGCCCATTTCGATACTGATCGGCCGCAATTTGAGCTGCCAATGCAAAATGATCGTCAGCCTTCGCTTTAGACTCATCTTGTTGCTTTAGAACGAAAAATTTAGCGTTCATGTTCATTGTATCGGGGTTTCCCATGGCATTGAATGTATACCAAATTGATATACACAAATTAAGAGGCAGATTTTGCCATATAACGGGGTTTGCTTCAATTAATACACAAATAAATAAGGCGCCAAATGGCGCCTTATAAATAGCTAAATAGATTATTAATCGTGCGTAGCTTCGCTTACACCCGCTCGATTTAATAAATACTGAGTAAGCATAGGAACAGGACGGCCCGTTGCGCCTTTTTTAGCGCCACTGCGCCACGCTGTACCGGCAACATCTAAATGTGCCCAATTATACTTTTTAGTAAATTTAGATAAGAAACATGCCGCAGTAATAGTACCCGCAGAGCGTCCACCTAAGTTCGTAAAGTCAGCAAATGGGCTTTCTAGTTGATCTTGATAGTCATCCCATAACGGTAACTGCCATGCACGGTCGCCACTTTGCTCAGACGCTTTTAATAAATCGTGTGCAAGTGGGTTATGGTTTGATAGTAAACCAGTAGCATGCGCGCCAAGGGCTACAATACACGCGCCAGTTAGCGTTGCTACGTCAATAACCGTATCTGGGTTAAATCGTTCAACATATGTTAGTGCGTCGCATAATACTAAGCGGCCTTCAGCGTCGGTGTTTAACACTTCAACTGTTTGCCCTGACATTGTTGTTAAAATATCACCTGGGCGATACGCATTTGAGCCAGGCATGTTTTCACAACCCGCTAAAACACCAATAACGTTAATCGGCAATTGCATTTGTGCAAGTGCACGCATTGCGCCAATAACGCCTGCTGCTCCGCCCATGTCGTATTTCATTTCGTCCATGCCTTCGCCTGGTTTTAATGAAATACCGCCTGAATCAAACGTTAGACCTTTACCAACAAGTACAATAGGGGCTTGGTCATCAGCGGCGCCTTTGTAGTTAATAATCGACATAATCGATTCGTTATCACTACCTCGGCCAACAGCTAGGTAAGAATTCATACCAAGTTCTGCCATTTGCTTTTCGTCAATAAGATCAACAGTGATGTTGTCAAAATCAGTTGCCAGCTCTTGTGCTTGTTCACCTAAGTACACAGGGTTACAAATATTTGGTGGCATATTAGCTACGTCTTTACATAGCTTACTACCTGCAGCAATGGCTAAACCATGCTCAATAGCGCTTTCGCCAATAGTTAGTTCGCGTCGTGTTGGTACGTTAAACACCATTTTGCGAAGTGGACGGCGAGGGTCTACTTTTTTACTTTTCAGTTGGTTAAACGTATATAAGCAGTCTTGCGTTGTCTCAACTGCCTGACGTACTTTCCAGTAGGTGTCGCGACCTTTAACGTGTTGCTCTGTTAAAAAGCAGACTGCTTCCATAGAGCCCGTTTCGTTTAAGGTATTAATAGTTTTAGAAATGATTTGTTTATATTGCTTATCATCAAGCTCACGCTCTTTACCACAACCAACAAGCAATATGCGCTCGCTTAATACATTAGGTACATGATGCAATAATAAAACTTGGCCTGGCTTACCTTCTAAATCGCCACGGCGAAGTAAATTAGAGATATAACCATCACTAATTTTATCGAGTTGTTCACCAATGGGGGATAACCTACGTGGCTCGTAAACGCCAACCACAATACATGCGCTGCGCTGTTTTTCTGGGCTACCACTTTTTACGTTAAATTCCATTGTTACTCCTGGTTTTGAGTCGTTTAAGTTACTAAGTTGGGGCTAAAAAAGTATTTTCTAGTCTTATCTACGTAACTTATGTAAGGATAATTCTTATTTTAGCTGATTTTGTTAGACTCTTACTGTGTAATTGAACTTTATATGCTTAAGGGCTACTAATGCAACATTATATCGTGCACTTAGGTAGGATAATTAATTTTGATGGCTTATAATAATAGCCTATTTGCCGGTATTAATTGGGTAAAATAGCTATTTAACTATTCAATTCTCACTATCGTAGTGAAATTCCATGTTTAACAGGGGCGAGCATTGCTAATTTTCCGTTATTTGACCGCTGAGGTTTTAAAATCGCAGGTCGCCGTATTTTTAACTTTGATGACAATATTTTTGTCACAAAAGTTAGTTGGTATTTTAGGTGATGCCTCTGAAGGCAGCATTCCTGCTAAATTAGTGCTATCGATGATTGCACTAAAACTTCCACAATTAGCCTCGCTAATACTTCCGCTGAGTATATTTTTAGGCATTATTTTAGCATACAGCCGTATTTATGCCGATAGCGAAATGACCGTACTTAAAGCCTGTGGCGTAAGTGAATGGTATGTTGTGCGCGTAACACTTATATCAAGTGTAGGGCTTGCTATATTAGCCGCAGCACTGACTATGTATATTGCGCCGTGGGCAAGCGAGCAAGAGTATCAATTAAAAGAACAAGCCAAAGCCGATGCGGGGCTATCCGCACTCAGAGCTGGGCGGTTCCAAGAAACCGGTAACGAAAAAGCCGTGGTGTTTATTCATAATATTGAAAAGGGTGGCAAAGAGCTCAATAAGGTATTTGTTGCACAGTTACCCGATAGCGAAAAAGGCAACCTAGCGCGCTTAGTATATGCAGAGCAAGGTGTTGTGGTTGAAGCCGTAAATGGTGAGCAACAGCTCGTGCTTACTGATGGAAAGCGCTACGAAACAGATGGCACAACGCCTGCACTTAACTTAACAGAATTTGATGGTTACAGCGTACAAATACGAGAACAAGAAATAGAGCATCAACGCCGTAAATTAGAGGCTGTGCCTACTAATCAATTACTCGCCATTAATACTCCTGAATCTATTGCTCAATGGCAGTGGCGACTCGCTATTCCATTATCAATTCCGTTACTTACCTTACTGGCAGTACCGCTAAGTGTGGTTAATCCTCGCCAAGGTAAATTTGCAAAACTAGTGCCTGCTATAAGCTTGTACTTAGGCTATTTTATTTTACTAAATGCCGCTAAATTTGCAGTTGAAGATGGCAAAATTCCGCCTTCAATTGGCTTGTGGTGGATTCATCTAAGTGCCTTGTTTATAGGTGGATTATTAATTATAAAAGGGCGGCCGTTGGGCGCTTGGCTTAAAGCCGTTGTAACTAAGCGGGAGTTAGGCTCATGATGAAAACGCTTGATTGGTATTTAGGCCGCAGTATTTTACAAACTACCGGCTTTGCATTGTTGGTACTTGTTGGTATTAGCACCTTAATTAAGTTTATCGACCAGCTAAAGTCGGTAGGGCGTGGCAGTTACGATTTAATGACCGCAATGCTTTACACGCTTTACACAATACCTGGCGATTTAGTGGTGTTTTTTCCGATGGCTGCGCTAATTGGTGGCTTAACGGGTTTGGGGGCACTTGCCTCAAACAGTGAGCTGGTAGTGATGCAAGCGGCTGGTATGTCGCGCTTACAAATAATTGGCTCTGTAATGAAAACGGCTATATTTATGGCTGTATGCATGATGGCACTTGGCGAATGGGGTGCACCTGAAGCGCAATTACACGCCAAAGAAATGCGTAACCAAGCAATACATGGCGGCGATGTATTTAACACACAAAAAGGTGTATGGGCTAAAGACGGCAGCAATTTTATTAATATTGAAGATGTTGACGAAAACGGCAGGCTCAATGGGGTACACATGTACCACTTTGACAAATCGTTAGAGCTTACCCAAATCACTAAAGCAAAAGATGCACTGAGCCGAAAAGATGGCTGGCTACTTCGTGACGTAAATAAGGTTATTATTACTAGCGAAAAAACCACAACAGAGCAATTACCTGAAGAGTTTTATTCTTCGCAATTGACCGCTGAAAAGTTAGGAGTTGTGTCGGTAAAACCAGAGTCACTTTCATTTACTGGGCTTTGGTCGTATTTAACTTACTTAGAGCAAAACGAACAAGACACTAGTACCTACGAGCTTGCACTGTGGCGTAAGCTTATGCAGCCTGTATCTGTAGCGGTAATGCTGCTGGTGGCGCTCTCGTTTATATTTGGCCCACTGCGTACCGTTACTATGGGCGCACGTATTATTATGGGTGTTGTAACGGGGATCGTGTTTCACTTAACTAATGAAATATTTGGCCCTGTAGTTATGGTTTACCAAATACCTGCCATTATAGGGGCGGTATTACCTAGTATTATATTTATAGGCTTTGCGACATATTTGATGAATAAACGGGTATAGAGTACCTATTCAAAGCATTAAAAAGGGTGACCAGTGGTCACCCTTTTTGCTTTTTAATTACCAGTTTTGGAAAGCAGGTATTAATCAAGCTCACTATAAATACGTCTGTTTTCTTCTTTAGTAAGCGCAATAACTTCTGTTTTAGAGATGTAGTCTTGTAGTGCTTTTTTGTTTTTAAAATCGACTAACACCACCAAATTACCTAAACCGAGTAAAGCGCTAACGCTGCGGATAATTGATTGCGGCCAGCTAATTAAATTACCTTCAAGAGTTTGTACTTTTAAACGCCATGCACGCATGCCAATGGTTTGCCCGCTTTTAGTCCAAAAGTAGCCAAAAAATACTAAGCTAACAATAATTAAAAGAGCGGTACGAATACCCGAAAGAAGATTTGAATTTTGAATAAATGCAGATACATCCTCTGCGCCATTTAAACTAATTACATCGAGAGAAATAAGCCCCTGTACTGCAAATAAATACAGCACTACAGTTAACATCGCAAACGCAATAATGGCTAACGTATCGTAGACCAACGACGCAAAACGGCGCCAAAAACCAGCACGTGGAAACTCACCCGACATAAATACACTCTCACTATTAATATGCGAGCTAGTTTAACAAAAAAGCTTACAAATACTAAGACATGTTAATGTTTAGAGAGAATTGATTTTATTGCTGTAAATTACTACCTACGGAGGGGAATGAAAAAGACCCTACTATTTACAGTAAGGCCTTTTAATTTATAGCGAGTTTAACCTAGCTTAATGGCAAGGTATTTTATGTCGTCACCACTTATTTGCGGTAAAAAATAAATATCGCCGTATTTAAAATACTGCTGTGAGTTAATTATTACGGCCTGTGCAGCCTGAGGCAATGAATCGTAAGTTTGGCCCAAGCTATAGTCATTCACATTACCCACTTTTACTGCCTGATTAAGGCGAGTTGATGGCTCATCAACAACCGTATAACCATCATTATCCGCAATGTAGTACACATTTTGATAAGTGTAGTAAGTCGTATTATGGTGTTTAAAATGCCTGTAATTTCTTGGTAGCGTATTTATACGCAGGCCTCTAGGTGGTTTAACAACATGGTAGCCTCTTTTAGCTTTACGGTAATAAAGGCCGTCGTTAAACGTAAACGAAATACCATTAAATCTGATTGATGCGCTATTGCGTGGTAAATGGTTTATAAATCGATTTTTTCTGTAAGTGACTGAATTGTGATGGCTTGTTAAGTAGTTATATTTTCGCTGGTTGTAGCGGTGTAGTTCACGCTTTTCCTGTTTGTACTTAGCAAGCTTACGTTTTTCTTGCTTACGGTCTTCTCGTTTTTCTTTTTTATGCTCAATACGCTGCTTTTTTTCATGGCGGCGTTCATCGCGTTTATATTCAACACGTTTGTCGTGATCGCGTTTAAAGCTTTTATCATTCTCTCGCTCGTTTTGTGCTCCAAGCGCAGAGCCTGATACTGCGCCAATGGCGAGCAGGGCAGGTAGTAAAAAAGTAAGTTTCATAGTATTGCCTCGTTTATGTTTTTACATAACTGGGTTCAATACTAGCGGCTCAAACTGAATGTTAACTGACATACAACAGCAAACGGAGTTATGCTTACAGCTTTTTACATTTTACTGACGGTTCTCGACATAATCTCTAGTTTTTGACGATTTTAGGAATATTTTGATACACCAAAATGATTAGTGGTATCACAAAAAATGGATACGAAATTAGTAATTAAGCCTTCCTTGGCTTTGCAGATTAATTACTTTTGATAAAAAGGATAATCGCTATAACCTACTTCAGTACCGCCATACATAGTGGCTGCATCGGCTTCGTTAAACGTCCAATTATTTGCTATACGCTCTGGTAAATCAGGGTTAGCTATAAATGGGCGACCAAATGCAAATAAGTCACCGTAACCTTCACCTAAAATACGCACTGCTTTTTCTACTGTGTATTTACCTGCATAAATAATGCGCCCTGAAAATTCAGCTCGGACTGCTTTATAAAATTCTTGTGGTAAATCGGGAGCGTTATCCCAATCAGCTTCCGCAATCGATAAGTAAGCAATACCTGCTTGCTCAAGCACTTTAACGGCCTGGATATAAGTGTGATGAGGGTTTGATTCAACAAGTCCTAAATACACTCGTGTTTCATCTGTGCTTTCAAATAAAGGAGCAAAGCGAACACCTAAACGATCAGAGCCTACAACGTCACTTACCGCTTCAACTATCTCTTTTAAAAAGCGCAGGCGATTACTAAGCGTTCCACCGTATTGATCGTCACGGTTATTAGTATGCTCAGAAATAAACTGATTAACTAAATAGCCGTTAGCACAATGAAGCTCCACACCATCAAAGCCAGCTTCTAAAGCATTGCGTGCAGCTTGAGCGTACATGTTTACCAGTTCACCAACCTCAGTAGTACTTAATGCACGAGGCTCACTTGGGTCAGCCAATGCGCCTTCACCAGGTGCGGTTTCAATAAATACTTTTACATTGTCAGCTGCAATGTTTGAAGGACCAACCGGTTTACCTGAATTTGGTTGTAGTGTGGCGTGCGATACGCGCCCTACATGCCAAAGCTGAGCAAAAATAACACCGCCTTTAGCGTGTACCGCGTGTGTTACTTTTTTCCAGCCTTCAATTTGTGCTTGCGAGTGAATACCTGGGGTCCAAGCGTAACCTTGCCCACGAGGTTCTATTTGTGTGCCTTCGGTAACCATAAAACCAGCCGATGCCCGCTGCGAGTAATACTCAGCCATTAATTCATTAGGAATATTGCCAGGCTGAGTGCTGCGAGAGCGAGTAAGAGGAGGCATCACAATACGGTTTTTAAGTGTAAAAGGGCCAAGCTCAATTGATGAGAATAAAGGAGCGGTATTAACTAAATCTGATTTCATTTTAAATTCTCTTATAAAGCAAACAAAGGCTTAAATAGTGGTTAAGCAACATTGGCAGCATAGAGATTTAAAGATACAATTTGAAACAACACTTTTTTGTGCAGCATACAATTATGAATGGTATCAGTCGGCTCGATATAAAGCAGTTAAGAGTACTCAGTAGCTTATTAGAACTGCAAAATCTTTCACAAGTAGCCAAAAAAATGGGGTTAACGCAACAAGCTATTAGTGAGCAACTACGAAAACTACGAGACTTATTTGACGATCGCTTGTTTATTCGCCAAGGCAATAACATGGTTGCTACTCCTAAAGCGCAAGGGCTCAAGGCACCTGTTAATAATATTTTAAAGCAATTAGAGTTGTTACTAGAGCCCGAGCAGTTTAGCCCGCAAACTTATAAAGGTGTGTTTACCATAAGCGCAACCGACTACGCCACGCAGGCTTTATTGCCACAATTATTTAATATTACCCGCCGCGAAGCGCCAGGTTTAAAGCTGATAGTGCGCGACTTTGCATCCGACAACGTTAATCAACTTATAACGGCAGGCGAGCTTGATTTGCTGATAAGCTTTCCAGAATTTATACCCGACAACCTTTCTTATATCACTTTGTTTGAAGAACAGCATTTGTGTATTACCGGTATAGGTAACACGACTTACACTGAACCTTTGAGTTTGGCGCAATTTGCAAAGCATCCACAGCTAGTGGTGTCGCCATCTCGTGCAAATTTGCGCGGATCGCACGATCAGTGGTTTGAAAGCCAAGGGCTAAAACGTAATATTGTAATGTCGGTACCAAGTTTTTCTGCGGTGCCCGACATTTTACATACAACCGATATGCTCGCATTTTACCCATCAAGATTATTACCTAACAGCAAAGTTAAACAGTTAAAAATAGAAGCTCTGCCCCCTACATTTAAAGTAATAGCCGCATGGCATCCGCGTACTAATAACAGCCCTATTCATAAATGGTTGATAGAGCAATTACAAAACTTATAACGATATAAAACATCTAAAGTGACTACTTTTTACTGTTAAATTAGCAACCCAATATTTAGATTAAATCATTTAACCCCTCCTTAACCCTCGACCTAATAAGCTATGTGTAATAGTACGAATTAGGCATAGTTAAATGGTTTATTTTAAAAAGCACTCAACCGGTTTTTTACTTGCACTTAGTTGTACGCTTGCTGCATGTAGTAGTCAGCCAAGCTATCAAGGTAATAGTACTGAGCAGTCGCTAAAACAACATACAAACTGGCAGTACACGCAAAGTAACGCACAGCACGTAAATTACATTACCGATTTGGTGAATATAGAAGGGCTTGATTCGCTTATTGAGCAAGCTGTTACTAATAATCCATCGTTTAATCAAGTGCATGTTGCATTAAAACTAGCTTATGCGCAGCGTGGTGTAACCGCTGCAAGTCAGTGGTTTAGTGTAGATGCGGGATTTGACGCGCAGCGCAGTGAAACCGAAGGCACGCAATATAGCTCATCAGTAGGTATAAGTTGGGAAGCTGATATATGGCAAAAAATTGCTGACAATGTAGCCGCGCAAGATATGACTATTGCCAGTAACCAAGCTACTTATCAAGGTGCTAAAGACACATTAGTAGCGAGTGTTATTCGTACTTATTTAAATATTATTTTGCAGCAAAATTTGCTCGATATAGAGCAGCAACGTTTAGTTGTTTTACAAAATAATGAGCAAAGTATTGTAGAGCGCTACCAATATGGGTTAGGTGATTTAGAAGCGCTTGATACCGCCCGTACTAGCACGGCATCTACCCGCGCGACCATTGCCGATTACAAAGAACAAATAGCAAAAGCAAAGCGTGCTTTAATGCTAATTGTAGGCACTGATAAACTTCAAAACCTGCCAAGTACATTAACTCTACCAAGCGTTATTGAGCCATTAAGTACCTTACCAGAGCAAGATTTAGCGCGCCGACCTGACTTACAAAGTGCCTATTACAACATTCAGGCAAAGCATTACTTGGTTGATGTATCGTACAAAGAGCTACTACCGAGTATTTCGCTTTCGGCATCACTGAGTGATTTAGCAAGCACGCCAAGCCAATCATTATTAACCAGCCCAGTGTGGAGTTTATTAGGCAGTTTAAGTGCCCCTTTATTTGAAGGTGGAGCACTGCGTGCGCAAGTTGATATTGCAAAATTAAATGCCGAGCAAGCGTTTTGGCAGTACCAAGATACGCTGCTAAGTGCTGTAAACGAAGTTGAAAATGCACTCGGGCAGGAGCAATCATTAACCGAGCAGCAACTGCAAATTAGCAATGCACTTGCTAGCGCTAAACGCAGCTTTAGTAACTATCAAAGTAAGTATCAACAAGGTTTGGTTGATATTTTAGATTTGCTAACAGTGCAACAAAAAGTATACGACCTGCAAGCCCAGCTTAGCCAAATAAACTACACCCTTTTAACTAACCGCATAGATTTAGGCCTCGCTTTGGGTCTTGGAGTATCGTCATGAAAATTTCGCCAACACCGGTTGTTGTAACGCTTGTTGCTATTGTTTGTATAGGGCTTGCTATTATGTATAACGGTCAAAAAATGGCTGAAAAAGCAAATAGTCCACAACCAGCCGCTATTAAAGCTATTGCCCCAAATGTATCGGTAATTAATGCAGCTCCGAGCACTTATCAGGCTTATGTTAGCGGCCACGGTGAAGCTAAAGCGCATTGGTCACTTAGCTTAAAAGCACAAGTTAAAGGCGAAGTAACCAGTATGAGCGAGCAATTTTCGACCGGTAACTTAATAACTAAAGGGCAGGTGTTTGCACAAATTGATGACACCGAATACTTACAAGCTCTAGCTAGCGCAAAAGCAACATTGGCTGATGCAAAACTAGCACTGCAAGAAGAACAAGATTTAGGTAATCAAGCAAAACGTGAATGGGATCGCTCAGGCGTTACGCAAGCGCCAAGCTCGCCGCTTGTATTTAGAACGCTGCAGTTAGAAGCCGCGCAAGCTACGCTCGATAAAGCACAATATGCACTTAAAACCGCACAGCGTGATGTAAATAACACCCAGTTAAGTGCACCATTTGACGCTGTTATTTTATCGCGCGATATAGATTTAGGTACTTATGTGAGTATTGGCGATACGCTTGCCACGCTAAACAGCACTGACAAAGTAGAAATAACGGTACCGCTTTCATTAAGTCAGTGGCAAAACCTAGCAAATAATAAATCAGGCGAGGTTATTTTAACTGATGTAACCACTAATACTAAATGGAACGGTTATATTGCACGTTTTGAGCAACATCTTGATGACAGCTCGCGTCAACGCAGCGTAATTGTTGCCTTAGATAAACCGTTTGAGCAAACAACGCCGTTACTGCCTGGCACATTTTTAGCGGTAGAAATTGCCGGTAAGCAGTTAACTAACGTAATAAAACTGCCTGCTTCGGCGGTATCTCAAGATGGCTTAATTTGGTACGTAAATGATCAAAATAGCTTAGTAAGCACACACGCTAATAAAGTATTTGAGCGTGGGAATTACGTATATATTACGCCAGTAGATGGTGCTAAAAATCTAAAAGTGGTGGCGCGCCCACTTGTTAGTTACTTAAACGACATGAA
Organism: Pseudoalteromonas sp. SG45-2; assembly: GCF_014164115.1. NCBI lineage: Bacteria > Pseudomonadati > Pseudomonadota > Gammaproteobacteria > Alteromonadales > Pseudoalteromonadaceae > Pseudoalteromonas > Pseudoalteromonas sp. SG45-2. The sequence continues at coordinate 125,852 of NZ_JACJEO010000004.1, read as the reverse complement.
AGTAAATCCAATAGTTGAGGAGATATAATAATGAGCCCTCATCAACCACCTCAAATACCCAGTAATAATAACCCGCTGCACGGTATTATTAATTGGTTTGCAAATAACTCTGTTGCCGCTAACTTATTGTTAGTTAGTGTGATTGTAATGGGTATTATGTCGCTTACGACTTTACGTAAAGAGGCTTTTCCGAGTTTAGAGCCAGATACTATTTCGGTATCGGTGGTTTACGACAGTGGCGATGCATTGCAAGCCGAAGAAGGAATAGCGTTAAAAATAGAAGAAGCGCTCGAAACCGTATCGGGTATTAAACGTATTACCTCTACATCCGATGCTAGCGGTAGCCATGTAAGCATTGAAAAAAGTACTGATTACTCACTCGATGAGTTACTTGTTGACGTTAAAAACCAAGTTGACGCTATTAATAACTTTCCGGCAGATGCTGAGCAACCTGTTATTGATAAAGCCCGTAGGCAAGATCATGCATTAACGCTGCAACTTTTTGGGGATGCAGATCGCCATACATTACAAAACTTGGGTGAAAAACTTAAAGCCGATTTATTAGCGCAATCAGGCATTAGCGACGTAGAGCAATCGGGTGTGCTCGACCCGATGATGTCCATAGAAATCGACGAAGGTAAATTACAAGCGTATGGCTTAACTATTAGTGATGTAAGTGAGGTCATTAATAATGAGTCATCAAGCCCGCTTTCGACTAGTTTGCGCGATAGCAGTAAAATTATACGCTTAAAAGCCGCTGACCAAGCTTACTGGCAGCGCGACTTTGCCAATATTGTATTGTTAACAACCGCATCAGGCACACAAATTAAGTTAGGAGATGTAGCCACAGTTACCGACTCATTTGCCGAAGATAGCAACTCATTAAGCCGTTATAACCAACAAAATGCCGTAGGCGTTGAAATTTTAATGGGCGATAACAGCGATATAACTACCATTGTTAAGCAAGCTAATAGCGTAATAGATAAATGGCACGAAAGCGGTTTATTACCTCAAAACGTAGAGCTTGAAAGCTGGCACGACAAAAGCACCATGATCACCGAGCGTTTATCGCTACTTACTAAAAATGCCGTGACCGGTATTATTATGGTGTTTGTAATACTTGCCATATTTTTAAACGTACGCGTAGCGCTGTGGGTTGCTGGTGGCTTGCCGTTTGTATTTTTTGGTACGCTTTATTTTATGACCGATGGCTACACCGCACTAACCATAAACGAAATGACCACCTTTGGTTTTATTATGGCGCTGGGCATAGTGGTAGACGATGCCGTTGTTGTAGGCGAGAGTATTTACACCACACGTAAAAAGCATGGCGATACATTAAATAATACAGTTTTAGGTACCATGAAGGTTGCTGTGCCAACAATATTTGGGGTGTTAACCACGGTGGCTGCGTTTGTAGCGCTTTCGAATGTGTCGGGCAACTTAGGTAAAATTTATTCTCAATTTGCCACTGTAGTGACCATTTGTTTACTGCTTTCAGTTGTTGAATCAAAACTTATTTTACCCTCGCATTTAGCCCACATTAGTACTAAACGCCAAGTTAAAAAAGGCTTAGCAGGTCTGTGGTCAAAAATACAACATGGTGCTGATAGCGGCTTAAGCTGGTTTAGTAAAAACATTTACTGCAAGGTTATTGAATTTTCACTGCGCTTTAGATACGCCGTAGTGGCTGCGTTTATCGCCTTTTTTATATTAGTTATTGGCATGCCGATGACAGGCACAGTTAAAGTTGGTTTTTTCCCAAGTATTGCAGGCGATACCGTAACAGCCGATTTGGTTATGCAAAACGACGCCGCTTATGGGCAAACAAACACAAACTTACTAACGCTTGAGCAAAGTGCATTACAAGCTGAGCAAAACTTAATGACTAAGTTGAACTCTGATAAAAGCGAAATAACCAGCCTACAAGTCATTAGTAGCAGCGACACCAGCGGTGAAGTAAGCGTTGAGCTATTAAACGAAGGCGCTTTTACAGCAAGCGAATTTGCTCAAGAGTGGCAGCGCGTAGCAGGTAGCCTTGAGGGCAGTAAAAAATTACAAATATTAGCCACGCGTAAAATGGTTGATAACTTTAAAGTTGAGCTTAAAGCGTGGGACGACGAAACCGTAATGGCGGCGGGCGCACTATTTAAGGAGCGCTTACAAAATACCGCAGGCGTTAACGGAATAGACGACAACTTAAACCCAGGTCAGCCACAACTTAAATTTACCCTAAATGCACAAGGGCGCGCGCTTGGCATGGATACAGCTAGTTTATCAAAGCAAGTACTGCAAGCCTTTGGTGGTGCAGTTGTACAGCGCTACCAACGTAATAAAGACGAAGTTAAAGTACGTGTACGCTACCCAGAAGATGCTCGTAAAACACCTGCCGATATAATGCAGTCGCGTATTCGCCTGCCTGATGGCACCGTTGTCCCTTTAGTTAACGTAGCCACAGTAAGCAGTGAATATCAGCAAGATGAAATAACCCGCATTGATGGACTTCGTGCAATTTATTTAAGCGCCCAAGTGGATAAAAACGTGATTGCTCCAAACGAGTTAGTTTCTAACTTAAAGCGCGACTTAATTCCAGAGTTAACACAGCAATTTCCTAACTTAAGTGTGTATTTTGCAGGAGAGGCAGAGCAACAAAGCGAAACCACCAGCTCAATGAGCACTATGTTTGTAGCCGCTTTATTAGTTATTTACGTGTTGCTGGCTATTCCGCTTAAATCGTACATTCAACCTATGTTGATTATGGTAGCAATTCCGTTTGGCATTGTGGGCGCTATTTTAGGACATTGGTGGAACGACTTAACCATTAGTATATTGTCATTAAATGGTATTTTGGCGCTCAGTGGGGTAGTTGTAAACGACAGCTTATTACTTGTTTCACGCTTTAACGAACTAGTAAAAGAAGAGGGCATGAGCACGCACGATGCGATAGTTGAGTCGTGTACGAGCCGATTACGTGCGGTATTACTTACCTCAATTACGACGTACGCAGGCTTAGTGCCGCTACTTAGCGAAACCTCAATGCAGGCACAGTTTTTAATTCCTGCTGCGGCATCACTTGGCTACGGTATTTTGTTTGCCACGGTTATTACCTTAATACTTATACCGGCATTATTGATGATTCAAACCGATGCTAAACGCGGTATTGATGCTGTGCTAATATCGCTAGGTGCTAAAAATAAAACGCAGGAAGTAGCCTCTTAATGATAAACGTACTACTGGTTGAAGACGACATAGATTTGGCAACCACCATTGTTGATTATCTCGAAATTGAGTCAATAGAGTGTGACCATGCAAGCAATGGCGTAATGGGTTTAAATTTAATAGAACGTAATCAATATCAAATGATTATATTAGATGTAAACATGCCCAAAATGGACGGTTTAACCATGTGTAAAACTTTACGTGAGCAAGGCATTGATATACCTGTATTAATGCTGACAGCGCGCGATAGCCTCGACAATAAGCTTGAGGGGTTTGCAGCCGGTAGTGACGACTATTTAGTAAAACCATTTGCGATGAAAGAGCTAGTAGCGCGGGTTCAAGTATTAGCAAAGCGTAAAAGTGGAGAGGTTAAGCGACTTACATTTGCTAATTTAACACTTAATTTAACCGCGCATACAGCAACAGTGGCAGAGCACAGTTTAAAGTTATCACCCATTACTTTTAAGTTATTAGAAGTGCTTGTGCGAGAGCAGCAAAAACCGGTAACCCGACAGGTAATTATGCAAGTAATATGGGGAGACGATCAGCCAGACAGCAATAGCTTAAAAGTGCATATTCATCATTTGCGTAAACAGCTAGAGCAAGCGCATTGCCAAGCCGTACTAGAAACAATACCTAGTGTGGGGTTTGCGCTAAAATTAAAAAATGAGACACAAGCATGAAAATTAGACCCAGCCTGAGGTTGTATTTTTTTGCCACCATGGTGCTTTTAAGTTCATTAATGGCAATTGGTTTTTCGTTTTTAAGTGTTAATTATTTTATTGATGGCTTAGACCGAGGGTTAAATGGCGTAATGCATGCGCTTTCGCAATCTACTGAGGTTAAAAACGGTGAACCTGCAGAAATGATTGGCTTTAAAATAGCGAGTCGCTGGGAAGACATGCCAAGCGAAATTCAGCAACGCTTTACAAAGCCTACAGAGGTTGGCGTACTACAAAAAAGCAAAGTCAAACCATCGTTTTTTTCAATGCCGGAAGACCTCTATTTTGTAGCGTATTTTCAAAACCCTGCAGGGGAGCCCCGTTACGTATCACGTATTATGCTTGAAAAAGAGCGCCTTAAAAAACAAAGCTCACCCGATAAACCTATAAAAAAGTTGGCATGGATAGCGTTAACAGGGGTTACGGCAATTGCTTTATTTACCTTCTTTTTGTTTATGGTAATGAAAAAAATAGCTAAACCAGTAGAGTCACTACGCGGTTGGGCTAAGTCGCTAAATCAAAATAATTTACAAAACACGCCGCCCGACTTTACCTATAACGAACTAAATACCTTGGCAACGTTAATACGCAGTAGCTTGCTTTCTGCTCACGACAGCCTTGAGCGAGAACAGCGCTTTTTAAGTTATGCGAGCCACGAGTTACGTACACCAATTTCGGTTATTCGTAGCAACGTTGAATTACTTAACCGCTTAAGCGAAAAAGCGCCTTTAAGCGATAAACAGCAACTTACACTGCAGCGAATAGAGCGCGCCGGTTTAACTATGAGCGATTTAACTGAGACGTTATTGTGGCTTAGCAGAAATGACGACCAGCAAAGTGCACCAGAGCCTGTAAACCTAGCCGAAAAAATAACGACCTTGAGTAACGAACTCGATTATTTACTCAATTCAAAACAAGTTGATGTACTTATAAATACCGATAACCAAAATACGACTATTAATACCGAAGCCACCGCATGCCACATTGTGCTTACTAACTTAATACGTAATGCGTATCAGCATACGCAACAAGGGCAAGTGCGAATTACTCAGCAGGGTAGCCGTGTGATTATAGTAAATAGCAGCGAACAAACTGATACGCCACACACTGTTAATAACACAAACAAGCCTGCTAACATTGGCTACGGTTTAGGATTGGAGTTAAGCGAAAAAATAATAAAACGACACGGTTGGGTATACGAAGTAAACGACATGCCTGGGCGTTATGAAGTGGTGGTCGATTTTAGTTGATACGCTTTTTTAATACTTAACCTGAACTCTGGTTAAGAGATTTACTAACATATTAAATCATAGTGATATTTAAATTTATTTTATCTAGCCAGAAATTTTCAGTGAAAACAAGGCGAATTTACGCGTCAATAGCTGGTCTATTGCAAGTAGATTCAACGCGGTTAGCGCTGAAAATAGCTGCTTGAGATAGATTTATTATCCAGAGTTTAGGTTACTTGGATTTGAAATATAAAAACCGCGCTAAGGCACTTTTAAAAAAGCTTTAGCGCGGTTTTTTTATATTCAAAAATATTTAATTTAACGCTGAGAATATAAAAAACTTAGTGATAGTAATGTGTTAAGTAATTTGCTAAAACTGTATAAAGTATAGAAATGATGGCGACGGTAGTAGGAACATGTACGATTCGTGACTATTAAATTATACCCCTAATGAAATTGAGTTTTAGTATATGAAAAAGGAATTTTATAGATTCAGGCGCATCAATAGCTTGATCGGCGAATTTAAAGAATTAGAAAATCAAAGCATATATTTTGCAGAGCCGGAGTTATTAAATGATCCGATGGAAGGTTTTCGAGATATGTACTGGAAAGGTGATTTCATAGTATGGAGAAACCTATTCCAACATTATCTATTATGTCTTGAGAGACTTTGTTCTTTGTTGTTGATTTCAGGCGAGGATCATCCTATATCTAAAGCTGATATACCGGTTTTTTCTAGTGAAGATGATTTTCCTACACCAATATATAAAGAGTTGTTCTCCAGTATTACAAACAAATTCTTCGATAATAAAAGTTTAGATAAACTTATTCTTTCAATTTCTAAACGAACAACTCCTGTTAGAAGAGATGAGTTGTTTTTTTATTTTCGAAATACACATAGTTATGCGCTGGAAGTTATATATTCAGAATATGAGAAAAATGGTCTTATTCCAAAAAGAGATTGGATAAATTCTGAAGCAGATAAACCGATTATTGATCTTTTAAATAAAGATTTTATAGGTACTCTGGAAAAAAGCTTGAATGAAAATGGAGGTGACGAAAAAATAGCAAATACTATATTTTCAGCACTCCAACATAGTAACCAACAAATGGATCTTATACATCGATATAATGGAAGAGTCGATAATGATAGTAAAAATAGAAACTTAGTAATTATTGAGTTTCCTAAAGAATATATTTCACAAATTGAAAAGTTAGTTTTTCCTGATTGGTATACAGCATGCTTTATGTCTGAGTGTAAGAGCTCTTCAGTATGGGGACATTATGGCGATAATCATTCTGGTGCATGCTTAATTTTTAATGCCGATGTAATTAATGATAAATCCTTTCTTAAGTTGAAGGGGCGAAATGGTTACAGCTCAACATCTGGTCCTACTTATGGGTTTAGTAACATAATGTTTTTCCCTGTAAATTACATACAAGGTTATGGTCAAATCGACTTCTTTCGCATGCTAGGTCGTCTTCCCATTCCGAAGTTGAATTCAGTATGGTACTCGTTAGATGAAGCTATGAGTGAATGCGCAGATGATATGATTAAATCTGAAAATAGTTGGCGTAAAAAATACTGGGAAAATTTCTATAGAGATGTGACCGTTAAATCTAAAGATTGGTCGTATGAAAACGAACATCGCCTGATTCTTACTAGCTCATCAGATAGCTTCTCAGCCCCCAAGGATAGGTCATTAAATTATGAATTCTCTTCTCTTAAAGGCATTATTTTTGGTATTAAAACGACAACCGAAGATAAATTGAAAGTAATAAAAATAATTGAAGAAAAATGTAAAAAAATAGGTAGAGATGATTTCAAATTTTATCAGGCGCAATACTCGTCGGATGAAAAATGTATAACCCATTTTGAAATGAGCCTACTTAGCCTCACATAAAGTTTCTAGGCGATCTTAGTTTAGTGGATACCTCCTCAGCACATTGAGGAGGCTAAAATATCTAAGTATATCAAACATTAGCGCTGCCAATATCACTCAACTCTATATTAATAAAAAGCGCAATTTACTTCTTTTACCTAAACGAGTTTACTTAGCAAAGCGTTTTTTATCGAGCCTTACAATGCCAATGATCATCGTGTTTAGTGCAGGCTTGTTTTGTGGGCTTGGCTTTTACGATCACAATGTTGGGAGAGTTGTGCTCAGTTACTAAAGCAGGCGTAACTACTTTAACTACTTTTTTATGTGGTTTATGCGCACTAGGACCATGTTGATATACAGTGCAGCCGCTCATAATAAGCGCGGTCGTCATTACTAAAACTATTTTTAAAGATAAGTTCATGTTTATTAGTCCTATGTAGCTTAACACAAAGCCTAGGATAAACTTTTTTTTGTATAGTGCTGTAAGCAAACGTAAGGATATTGTAAAGGTGACTTATATGGCTTTTGACGTCTATTTAACTAATTAATAAGTACATTGGTACTGCGTTAAATACGCCAATACCAATGCTTACAATATTGAGTTTAGAGCTCAGAGCTTAGTCCACTGAGTTCAAACTTATAAATCGCTGCGCCAACCCATACCAGACTCTTCCATTAAACGCTCGTACACGCCTTCTATGTTAAGTGGTAACCATGCATCAAACTGTTTAAAGTCACTAAATTGGTCTAATTTTACATTTTGTTTAATTTCGTCAAGCGTATTACCGGCTAAAACGCCTGCGGTTACTTGGCTATACAAAAGCTCTAAATAACTTAAGTAACGCGCTACATCTGCTTTACTGCCAATATCGGCATGTCCGCCTACAAAATTATTAAAGTCATATTTGAGTACCGCTTGAGTTGAATTAATCATGCCTTGAATATCGTAACTCCACAGTTTTTGCCACGGCATTCTGCCAATAACAATCCAATCAACCACAAACAAGGTTTTTTGCTTTTCGAATAATATACTAACCGAACCACGACCATCGTTTGGACCATGGTAGTTAAGCTTTACTGTTGAATCACCAAGGGTAAGTAGTAGCTCGTTATCAAAAGTAAGGCTGGGCATTACCGTTTTCATTTGTGTGTTTTTAATATCTTGCGCGGCGAGTTTATGCGCCACAAAAGTGGTGTGCGGGCTTTTGAATACTTCGGCGCCGTAAATATGATCGCTGTGATTATGGCTATAAATTACATACTTTACCGGTACGTTATAGCGAGTTTTAATTTGCTCGTTTAACCAGATGGCGGCTTTTTTGTTAAGCGGGTCGGTAACAATTGCACCCTCAGGAGTGATTAAAAATACTGAGCGGTGTCTGTCGTCTATAAAGCGGTGTAAGCCATCTCCTAAGTCTTCTATTTCATAGGCTTGTGTGGCAAAGCCTATAAACAATAGGGCTGTGGTTAATAGTTTTTGTAGCAAGCGGGGCATACACCATTCCTTTTTAAATTGATTAAATTAATAACGCTATTAAAAGAAGAAAGCATTAAGCAGTAAAAAATTTCAGCTATTGGTAAAATTAAAGCTTAAGCTTAAGCTTAAGCTTAAGTAAAAGGATCAAATATAAGGATGAAATAAAAAGCCATTATAAAAATGGCTTTAGATAGCTTGGTTGGGTTTATCTTTGTGTTAGTTGTTGGTTTATTTCTTCAAAGATACTGGCATCGTCTATGGTTGAAGGTATTTGTAGCTCTTCGCCATCAACCAATTGGCGCAAATTTTTACGCAGTATTTTACCCGAGCGAGTTTTAGGTAACCTATCTACGCTAACTATATTTTTAAGGCACGCAATAGCGCCAATCTGATTACGAACACTTAAAACAAGCGCTTGTTCTACGTCGGTACTTGAGCCCATAAAATCATTTTTAAGCACGATCATGCCCATAGGAAGTTGCCCCTTTAGAGGATCGTTCACACCAAAAACAGCGCATTCAGCAACAGCAGGGTGCGCGGCTACTATCTCTTCCATTTCGCCGGTAGAAAGCCTATGGCCTGCTACATTTATAACGTCGTCGGTTCTGCCCATAATAAATAGGTAGCCGTCTTCATCAATATAACCACCATCGCCAGATAAATAATAACCCTCGTATTCATTTAGGTAGCTTGCTTTAAAGCGCGGGGTATCTTGCCAAATTGTTGGTAGGCAACCCGGTGGAAGTGGCAGTTTAATTACCACGGCGCCTTGCTCGTTAGCTGCGCATTCATTGCCATCCATATCTAATATTCGCACGTCAAAACCTGGAGTAGGCACGGTAGAACTACCAGGTTTTGTTGCTAAGTACTCAAGCCCTACAGGGTTACAAGCAATAGCCCAGCCGGTTTCGGTTTGCCACCAATGATCGAGCACTGGCAGTTTGGTTTTTTCTTTAAGCCACTCGTAAGTGGGAGGATCTAACCGCTCGCCTGCTAAAAACAAACGTTTTAAGCTAGAGGTATCGTATTGATTAAAACCATCGGCATTTGGGTCTTCTTTTTTAATCGCTCTAAATGCAGTGGGGGCACTAAATAATGCATTTACTTTATATTCTTCAACCATGCGCCAAAATGCACTGGCGTCGGGTGTTTTAACCGGTTTACCTTCATATAATACGGTCGTGCAGCGATACATTAGCGGCGCGTAAACTATATAAGAGTGCCCAACTACCCAGCCAATGTCAGACGCTGCCCAAAATACGTCGCCGGGCTTCATACCATAAACGGTTTCCATGCTGTATTGCATTGCCACTGCGTGACCACCATTTTCGCGCACTACGCCTTTGGGTGTGCCTGTCGTGCCTGAGGTATATAAAATATACAGCGGATCATCTCCATTTACAGGCACCGGATCTGCGCTTGCAGCCGTTTGCATTGCCTGAGTCCAATCTATGTCTCGTTTAGGCTTAAGAGTGGCGGTTACTTGTGGACGTTGATAAATAACGCAGTGTTCTACTTTGTGCGCAGCTAAGTCTATTGCGTTATCAATAAGTGGTTGGTATTCAATAACGCTGTTTACTTCAACACCGCATGAGGCGCTAAGTATAAGTTTGGGCTTGGCATCATCAATGCGTACAGCTAATTCGTGTGCAGCAAACCCACCAAATACCACCGAATGAATAGCCCCAAGACGAGCACACGCCAACATACCAATAACAGCTTGTGGGATCATTGGCATATAAATAACAACGCGGTCGCCTTTTGTAACACCTAACGATTGTATTACGCCTGCAAATCTAGCAACTTCTTGTTGTAGTTGTGAGTAGCTATAAGTTTGCTTTGTATTAGTGACTGGGGAGTCGTAAATCAGTGCAGTTTGCTCGCCAAATCCGGCAATAACGTGTTGGTCTAGTGCTAAAAAACTGGTGTTTAATTGCCCGTCACTAAACCAATGGTAAAGCCCGTCGTCGTCTTGTGTGTATGCTTTTGTGGGGGGGTTATACCACGGAATATTTTTACTTTGTTCAAGCCAAAATTGGGCTGGGTTTTGTTTAAAACCATTATATTGCTGTTTATATTTGCCTGACATGTAAGGCTCCTAAAACTAAATTTGTGTGTGAGAGACCTTACAAAATGTAGGCTTTTTTTAGCAAGCAAGCTATTCGACCTTGGTCGGCTAAAAGTTAATCAATACACTGGTTTTAAAAATACAAAATTGACAACACAAAGCGTGTGGTTCAGCATGGCGGGCAGTAAAAATAAGAGAAAATACGATATGAGTAACGTAGTAAGAGTAGGGGTTGCGGTTATTATAAAGCATCAAAACACAATTTTACTAGGTGAGCGCATTGGCGCGCATGGTGCTAATACATGGGCAACACCTGGTGGACATTTAGAGTTTGGTGAAAGTGTTGAACAATGTGCAATACGAGAAGTGTTTGAAGAAACAGGTTTAGAGGTAAGTAAAGTTACTAAGCTTGATTTTACCAATGATATTTTTACAGCAGAGAACAAACACTATATTACGTTGTATGTAAAAGCTGATTTTGAAGGCGGAGAGCCTGAGCTTAAAGAGCCTAATAAATGTTTAAAGTGGCGCTGGTGCGATATTAATAATCTACCAACGCCACTGTTTACATCACTAAAAAATTACTTATCTGAGGCTGTACTAGCCTAGTTATTTTGTTGGCGGTGTCGCTGGGCTTAACTCTAGTTTACTAAAGCTTACTTGAGCGTAATCGCCATTTTGTTTATCTGTAGTCCAATCGCCAGTACCTAAACAACCTGGGTACCAAATACCTTTCGCGCTTTTAGTACTACATTGGTTATAAGCGCCGGCTTTAAAGTAATGCCAATCTGCAGCGTAACCATGTGGATGATCTTTTTCGTCCACTTTGCCATAAGCATCTACGTTATTACCTAAGTTAATAGAGTAGTTAACGTCTTCTTTGCCTTGTGCGCTAAATGTAAGGTGCATAACATTTTTATACACATTGACCGTGTAGCTAAATTCTTCACCTAGTGCAATACCGGCACTGCCAGGCTCGTTAGGGTTTTCCCATGTATTACCCCAAACTGGGTAAGTAATGTCTTTACGGTCAGGATTGGTTTTAGGTAAATTACGTTCGTAGTTCCAAAAAACTGAGCCTGTTTTATGCCCTGGCCATTTTTTGTAATATATTTTAAGTGGCTCATTGCCCCAGCCATAACCAAGCTTGGTATCAATAAGTGCCTGATCTTTACCTGCGTGAATTTGCCCTACAACAACCGAGTAAGCCGCTTTTTTATCAGGATCAGTAGCACGTAGCGCAACGTGATCTACTTTTAACGTTGCTTCCATTTTTCCACCAACAGAGCCAAATCGGTCAGATAGCGGGTGAACAGCTAAAGCAAAGTTGTTTTTAGAGTGTTTAGTTTTAATTTTAGTATTTGATCCACGGATCATTTGTCTAAGTTCACTACGGGTATTAGTAGAGTTAGCACTTGTAAGCGCTTTATTAGGCGAGGTAAATACCATGTAGCCTTTATCATCAAGATAGAAAAAATCAGGGTGTGCGTAAGTCTGAATTTCTTCTACATCTATTTCATCAATTTTACCGTCGTTGTTTAAATCCACTGGTACATTTATTTTCCAGTGTGATAAATCAAACTTTGTTGCAGGTACCGGCGCATCGCTTTGCTGATTAGTGCTTTGGGTACTTGAACAAGCCGTAAAAAGTAGAGGTGTGATAACGGCTAAAGCCGTAAGTTTAAATGTGGATGTATTTTTTATCATTATTGTCTCTGTGTGATGAAGTAAAAATTGCGCGGTACAGGCGTCGCTTAACCTCAATCTAACATACCAATTTAAAAATTAAAACTTACCAATTTGTAGTTTTTTATAATTAATTGTTATTTTAATGACGGTGTTTTGGTTAACCAATAGGGTTGGTTAACGTTATTATGTTATTTAAAATTGTTAAACAGAGGTGTTTTTCATCATATTTGGTAGCGCTTGATGTTTGCTAATATACTTATTTAAATAGGTTTAATTTATAGAAGGAGGAAGAGGGAGTTGCCACTTTTTTAAAATGGCTTGGTATTCGCCACTTACTTTTATAGTTTTTAATGCCTGCGAGATTAAGTTTGCTGTTTTATCGTCAAGCTGATTATTAGCAGCAAAATAGAGTATTGAAGGAAAATCAGCTAAATGAAGTCGTTTAGTTATTAAGTCTGGGTCGAGCCCTGACATTTTTAGTTCATTATCTAAGGTGAGTGTATTCATAAGGACAAAGTCAGTTCTACCCTTATAAAGCATTTGCCATGCCTGCTGATAATAACTAGCTAGTATTAAATTTTTATCTTCTTCAAACCCCATCTTTATTAAATATTTGGCACTCAAATATCCACGAATAGTGCCTACTTTATAAAATTTTGCATGATTTAAATGAGTTACTTCGTCTTTATGGCTTTTTAAACTAACTAGGTAGGCATCAGTAAAGTATACCGCTCCTAACCATTTAAACTGACTTTGCCTAGCGGGAGTTTTTAATAAAGAGAGCATAATTGTGTTTGGATTAGCTGCTAGCTGATGAAAGGCTCGTGCCATTGGCATTATTTCAAATTTAGCTTGTAGCTTTGCTTCTCTTAAAACAGCCTTAGCAATATCAACGGAAGCTCCGTCAGCTTCACCGCTTTTGTTTTTAAAATGGTAAGGGTGTAAATCTTCGGCAATAAAAGTAAGAGAGCTTACTGCCCTTACATTACTGCAAAAAATAAAAACGAAAATGAAAACTACAACACGCAGATACATAAGAGAATCTTTCTAACTACAATACTTTGAGTTTAAAGGGTCTTGTCTGAAATATATACTCAAATGTATAAAATAAGTAAATGAATAGGTATGTAGAGAGTCTATTGCATAATTAAAGAAGTGAAAATTGAACGTGTATTGAGTAAAGTTTTATATACCCACAAGCGCTGTAAAAATAATTGAGCCCTTGTGGGTATATGCAATGATTAAAAGTAGTATTGAATTGCAAATTTAGCCGATGTACTACTTGTATACCAATGTTGGTTTTTAAGTTCAGTACGTATAGATAAATTACGTGATAAGGAGTAATTCCACTTTATTGCAAAGTCACTGTGTTTATCTGCTTGGCCATCTATTAACCATGTTATGTTTGCTGTAAGAGCGAGTTTATGACTGTTATTTATTTGCCATATTGCACCAGCTTCACTACCAATGCCTGTTGTTAGGTTGTCTGTTATGTCACCATTATTAAATTCAACTTGGCCAAGTAAATAGCCGTGTAACGTGTTTGGGTTACCGATTGATTTTCCGTATCCACCTTTAGCAAACCAACGACCTTGTTGAATATTATTATTAGGCTGACGATCAAAGCCCATTTTAAAGTTCCAAGACCAGCTATCAAACACGCGGTTATCGGGTGCAAGTGACATAGCATCTAATAAATAAAAATGCTCAAGTCGCGTGTTACCCTTATCGCTTATGGCTCCTTCAATATCAAAAAAGCTAATTTGAGCACCAGGAATAAATCCAGCTGAGCTATCTAATAAATCATGGTATGCAAGGCGATACGCAAAGCTTGTTAAGTCACTTTGATGGGCGTACTCAGTTCTTCCAAGCGTTACTTTAGAAGATCCATGACCTTGCTCTGGAGAAGCAATAGGACGACTTGGCTTAGTAAATGGCGAAGCTACTTTATATTTGCTGCGCATTAGTAGTAGCTTAGTTAGTCGCGGTGCAATTTCTTCACGCTTTAATGCTTTATCGTAAAATTCAAAATTTAACCATTCATACGCCATTTCTAATATTGCGACTAATTGCGACTGTGAGTAATTACGAGTATTGAGGGAGCCACCTTGCATTAACTCTCTTGCATCATCAAGTTGTTCGTTAGTCATTTGAGTAGAGTAATGGTAAAGCTTAGTGCCAAAAGCAGGGCGGTAATTAGGAGTTTGTAGTAAGTTGTTATTTCTTAGTACTGCGACGGTATCTGATGGAATAGCTTGCATATTAAATGACGATGTTAAATCAAGGTCCTCTTGTGCGAGTTGTAATAATGCAAGTAATTGGTAGGAGCAGTTTTCATCAATAAAAAAGTAATCAAATGTAGCTGATTGTAGCTCCCATAAGTGCAATAAAATAAGCTCTACTTGTGGCTCAGATAAATTAAGTTTGTATTCCCAAATATCACGAGATTCTAAATCATTATATTCGCGTACTTTTTTATAGTACGGCATAAGCGAAAATTTACCAGGATAGCTGCCAATCAGGCCTTTTAGTGCGTACATAGCTGCATTGTCTGAGCCGTTTGGTTCTGCTGCAAAATTAACTGCGAATGCGAGCAACTCTTTATGGCGGGTCTGATCTTTTGCATCAATACGAAGTAAGGTGTGACCAAACATTGATGATGGGCTATTCATAAATGCAGTAGGAAAAACTAACGTAACCCCTTTTGGGTTGATTATTTTTTGCCACGCCTGAAGCTCTGGGCAATTAAGCGCGGGCCAGTTATTTTTAATTTTTGTTTTTAGCCATTTATAGCGTGCTGGAAACCGACAGCGAGATTGTGTTGTTTTTGGGTCAGTATTTTTACCACTAAATGCGGCTATAGTGGCTTCAAGTTCGTCCAGTGGACTTGTTTTACCTATAGGAGATAAAAAAAACTCAGCACTATCTACTTCACTTTTCCAACCACCTAATGTGGCCCCACGGTAATGACCTAATTTGAGCCAGTAAGGGTCGGTTGCTAAGGTGTCATTTTTAAAACTTTGAGCGTTTACGTAAGTACTAAACAGCGCAATTGATAAAACAAAGAATATTTTTTTCATAATCACTAAACAATAAAAGCCGCTAGAGAAATACTCCAGCGGCTTTATTTATACGTATAAAACCGGCTAATTTAGCTGATTAAGAAAGAGTATAAGAAGCAAGTTGTGCGTTACTTGCAAGAACAGTGTTTAGGTTTTCTAAAACTGTTTGCGAAGTTACGTTTTCAGAAGTAAATACTGAAGAAAACTGTGCTTGAGCAAGCGCGTTGAATGCTGCTTTATCTTGATCTGCAACACCCCAAGCTTCAGCTAGAGTAGCTAAAGTTTCGCCTTCACCTTTTGACATATCACGAGCAAGTTGCTCCATGTTACCGTCGATGAATAAAGCAATTTTTTCTGAAGACGTTACTGTACCAGTACCATCACAACCTAAAGTACCAAAAGTGATACCAAAAGTTTGGTTACCAGAAGTACCGTTTGTTGTAGCGCCTAAAATTTTAACGCCTTTACCTTGCTGACCTGCAAATAACATAGAACCAAGACCACAACCAATATCTTGGTCAGCCATAGCATTTGAGAAAGGTAGTAAAGATAGTGCAGCTACTGCGATTAGTTTTTTCATTTTCATAAATCCATATATGATTGTCTTTATTTAGGGTAAATAAAGTTCGCGAAAGATTCTAACAGACTTGCAGAGAAAAAGAACAGCTTAAAACATGAATATTTTACACTCTAATTTCTCTACTATATTAAAGCGAATGCAGGGAGAAACTAGACCAGTTCAATAATTTTTTATTGAACTGGTGGTGGTTTTTTACTTCTTGGGGCACCTAACAAAATACAGGTATGGCAAATACATACAGATAAAAATGCACTAATACCTAGTGCACCACCGTAGCCGTCAAGTTTTGGTACAAGAAATTCAAATAATATTGAAAACAAAACAGATGAGCTTGCTACCGTATAAATACCAAAACGATGCGGGGCGCTCATGCCAATAAATGTACCGCCAAAAAATATAATCGCGTATAAATCGGGGTTTAAATTCAATGCGCTAAAAATTAAGTAAGCAATAATAGAAAGTGAAGAGGATGCTCTTATACCATCAAAGCGACTATGTTTAGCTAAGTAAAACGTTAAAAAAGCACCAAGCAGTACAAGTAATGGGTATTCAATACTCATAGTACTATTCCTTTAGCTAATACAAAAAGTGCCACGCTTGCAAAAGCGACACTGCCAAGTTTGCCACCAAAGCCTGTAAACATATTCATAGTAAGCACATACAAACTTGAGCCAATAAGCGAAATAATACCAATTTCCCAGTAACTGGTAATTAAATGGGTTGAACACATACCGGCAAAACTACCAGCATAAATTGCAGCATAAGGATGGTTTTTATAACGCGCAGGAAAAGGAATAAAAGAGCCAATAAGCCCCGTTAGCGCGGCAGAAATTACTAAAGGCAGTGCAAAAGTAGTGTGCATAGCAAAGCAAGCTACAAAGCCTAAAAAGAAAGTAATGAATTTTAAAAGTAAGAATTTAATCATAGCGGCGCATTTTAAACTAATCCTTTTGCGCTTTCTAATACTCTCTAACAAATAAATGTTATAAGTAATTACACATTTAAAAAGCGTGTTTTTTAAACGACTCTTAGGTATTAAATATGCTTAATAGCGTTGCTGTTAATGTTCTATAAATCATAAATTATGTATAATGGCGATAATTTAATGTATTAAAGTGTTAACCAAGGGTTATTTATGTCTAACTGTTTGCATCTGGCTATTCCGGCTGGCGATTTAAAAGTGGCTAAAGCGTTTTATTGTGACGTACTAGGCTGTAAAACGGGTAATAGTGAAGAAGGTCGCTGGGTAGATATAGATTTTTGGGGCAATGAACTTACCTTACACCAAAGCGTTGAGCGCCTACCAACAGTTCGCCATGATGTTGATATGGGAGCCGTAGCAGTACCTCACTTTGGTATTCACTTATCTGAAGATGAATTTAACGGGTTAAAAACACGTATTGAAGATGCGGGTATTGAATACCTAGATAAACCATACCGCCGTTTTATTGGTGATGAGTTTGAGCAAGAAACGTTTTTTATTGAAGATCCAAATGGCAATGTGCTTGAAATGAAAACCATGGTAAACCCAGAGGTTTTATTTAAAAAAGTATAAATGCTGTTGTTTAAGTTAAGCTAAAAAACCACTTCAATAAGTGGTTTTTTTATAACTATTAATCAGTGTTTTGATAAATTAGTTAATATTTACAGGTAAAAAAATTACGCTACATACATGATTTTTATTCACTCTACAATATAAGTATAGACACCTAGACTTAATTTCAGCTCTCATATTTTATTGTTATTTATGCTGCTTAAACTCATAATTGCACCTTTGCTTATTTTACTAATAACATTCGCCCAAAAACGCTTTGGTAGTTTTGTTAGCGGCATAATTCCTGGTTTGCCTATTACCTCTGGCCTATTTCTTATTTTATAGCATTAGAACAAGGTAAATTATTTGCAGCTAACTCAGCGGTGGCCTCTCTTTATGGTATGAGCGGTATAGGCTTATTTTGTTTTAGTTACTTGGTTGTTTCACAAAGATTTGGAATGCTTAAATCGCTTTTTACAGCGTTGAGTATTTGGTGTGTATTTAGCGTTATTACTTTATTTTTACCAGTGAATATTATTGTGGCGAGGGTGATTTCGCTTTGTATTTTACTCGGTTTAGCTATTATCTCTACAAGGCTAAATATATCAGTTGATGCAAAACCATTAAATGCCCGCTGGGAGCTTTTGGTAAAATGATATTAGTGACGGGCTTTATCGTACTTGTTACGTTTATATCACAGCATATAGGGTCTGCGTGGAGCGGTTAATCTCTACCTTTCCGGTTATTTTAGCGGTAATGGGTAGTGTTGCCCACTTTATTGGCAAACAAGCCTCAACGTTATTTACTATTATTTTTAGCCACTATATAAACCGTAAGCAGTTTGCTAAGCCAGCTACGGTTTTAAATACTTAAAGCTAGCTATCAACTAAAGTGAGCGGCTTTACTTTACGCTGTAGTTTTTCATGATACATAGCGGTGTCGCCGGCTTTTAAAATTTCGTCAATATTTTTAGGAGGCTCACTAAATACGCTGCTACCAATGCTTGCCTTTATAGCAATAGGCTGGTCGTTATGCGTGATGGCGAGTTTATCTAACTCTATTTTTAGATGGTGTGTTTTTGGGCTTACTTGCGCTTTGCTGTAAAAGTGGGCAAGTACTACAAATTCATCGCCGCCTAAGCGGCCGACTGCATCGCTGGTGCGTACAATACTTTTTAAACTGGCGGCTACTTTACATAAAGCTTCATCGCCTACGGCATGCCCATAATTGTCGTTTATCTGTTTAAAGTCATCTAAATCTATATACATTAAACATAAAACTCCGCCTTTTTTTGCATGCAGCTCAATCAGCTCTGATGATTTTTTACCCCAGCCACGGCGGTTTAAAATGCCACAAAGGTGATCGTAATCGGCTTCGGTTTCGGCGCGTTTTTGTGCGATTCGCATACGGCTAATACGCCTAGAAACAGCTACTGCTAGTAAAAATGACTCCACAGCGAAAGCCAAAATAAATCCGTAACGTTGCATAAATGGGCTTTGATTAATAAGTAATACTCTAAATATCATGCTTACGAGCACCAAGCTCAATGCTACAAAAACAAGCGTTGCTTCGCGTATTCCTTTGCGAGCCTGTTGTGCCGCTAAAACAAAAATAACAGTCACAATAATTAATGAGCCGTAAGCCATGATGTTGCCAGCTATTTGCCAAATCAAAGTGTTACTGAACAATATTTTTATTAAAGAAAAGCACATAACAATACCGGCCATAATTTTTAAAATCTTACTTGTTTTTGGCCATCTATTATTTAGTTCAAGTAATGCGCACATAAACCATGTAGCACTGAGTACTGTTAAACCTATGCTGAGTAAGTATAAATCAAATAGGAGTGATGAAACGTGGTCAGTTATAAATAAATAGAGTTGGCCTTCTTGAAGCAAAATAAAGCTGCCAATACAAAAAATATAAGCGCTGTATAGCTTAAATATCTTGTCGTGAAGCCTGTAGCCCATTATAAATACGTAAAAAATGAGTGTGATACACAGCCCATAAAAAGCACCCATAATGAGATTATGTTGCTGTGTTTCTTTAAAAAAAACTTGTGTATTTTGCCACTTAAAGCGTGGTGTATAGTTAAGTTTTGACTCAACTGTAATAATGGCTGTAAAGTTTCCTGAGTCCATTAAAAATGCCACTTGTGCCGATTTTAATGGCTGCTTTATTACACCGTTTTGCTGCCATGTAAAATCATCAAGACCTGGGCGCAAAAACGAAAGTACGCCGCCACGCTTTAACAAGCAGTTAAGCTGAAATTGGTTTGTACCGCGTTTTGCCTGAAGTTCAGAAGTTGTATTAGGTTGTAAAGATGATGGAGGGGACTGACTATTTAAGGGGGTAATATCGCAAAAATCGCCTGCATTGCTATTAAATGCTATTAAGTAAATAAAAAAAAGAAATACGTATTTAGCACCTCCGTGTAAAATATTAGGAACTGTATTTTTATGATGTTTTTTGTCAGCCATAAGCACTTCCAAGCTCAACTACATTTTTTTATACTAGCAGAGCCCACCTATTTAGCTATTAGTTAATTAGTTAAATTAACTGTGTAATTGAGTTAATACTTCGCTAGGTGTTTTATTAAAGTGGCGTTTAAATTCGCGGCTAAATTGCGATGGGCTGGTATAGCCAACCTTTAATGCAGCTTCGTTGGCTTTACTTCCACTAGTGGTTATAAGCTCTTTAGCCTTAGCTAAGCGTACTTTTTTTAAATACTGTAGAGGGGATTCAAACGTTACTTGCCTAAAAGCACGATGAAACGACGATACGCTCATGTTTACATCTTCAGCTAACCCTTCAACCGTAATTTGATTGGCATAACTACTGTGCATAGTTGAGAGCGTGCGGGCGATACGTGCATAATGCCCATCATGCATAGCAAGCCCTATTAAAGTATGTCCTTGTGGACCACAAAGTACGCGATATACCAATTCTTTTACTATATCCTCGCCAAAAATGTCAGCCTCAATGGGGTTATTTAAAACAGCTAATAACCGGTGAGTAACGAGCTCCATTGCTGTA
Source organism: Pseudoalteromonas sp. SG45-2 (assembly GCF_014164115.1). Classification (NCBI taxonomy): domain Bacteria; kingdom Pseudomonadati; phylum Pseudomonadota; class Gammaproteobacteria; order Alteromonadales; family Pseudoalteromonadaceae; genus Pseudoalteromonas; species Pseudoalteromonas sp. SG45-2. The sequence goes on along the minus strand of NZ_JACJEO010000004.1, from coordinate 105,353 downwards.
TCTAAAGTTGCCGACTGTACTGCGCCAATTTGTGCAGAAGACGATGATGCTGAAAGAGGCTTATGCTGCATTATTTGATTAACGAGTTTGTGTAGCATTGCAGGGTTTATATCTATGGCAATGCCCATAACGGGTAAGTCGTTATCAGTAAATGCTTCACACTCTAATGGCACCGGTACGCCAAGGACTAAGTAGTCGCCTGCGCCGTATTTTATTTGATGTTCAGGAAAGTGAATTATTTTATGACCTTGCCCAACAATAATAATACCTGAGTTATATATAAGCGGCTGGCGCGGCGAGCTTTTAGTTGCTCGATGAAAATACACGCCTGGAATGATAGTTTCCATGGTGCCTTCAAAGCTGAGTAATTGATTATGCTCGGCGTATTGTTGCAACATATTGGCTATGGTGGGCATAAAAGGCATCTTTAATTGAGTGTATTTTGCGTAAAATAACAACGTTGGTAGTTTTAGGCAAGCTTTTGCGAGTTATTGGGCTTTTTTTATGTTTGTTTTGCTACTAATATGCACTCATTGAAATTTGGCTTAGCTAGTAACTAAGCATTCTATTTAGTATTTAACCGTCACCTAGGAGCAAAATAATGAAATTTAGCTACGTAAATCCAACTCTTATCCAATTCGGTCAGCAACAAATTGCGGCACTATCTGATTTGATCGCAAAAGATCAAAAAGTACTTGTAGTGTACGGCGGCGGTTCAATTAAAAAGAACGGCGTGTACGACCAAGTTGCAGCAGCACTTGAAGGCTTTGACTGGGTTGAGTTTTCGGGCGTTGGCGCTAACCCAACAATTGAAGTGCTAGACCAAGCAGTAAAAATTTGTAAAGAACAAGACATCGACTTTGTATTAGGCGTAGGCGGCGGTTCAGTGATCGACGGCGTTAAATACATTGCCGCATCAGCCGTTTATGATGGCGAAGGTTGGGATATTCCTACTGGTAAGCATACTATTACTAGTGCATTACCAATCGGTGCAATATTAACATTGCCTGCAACGGGTTCTGAATCTAACCAAAACTCAGTTGTGAGCAAAGAAGCAACGAAGCAAAAACTACCGTTTGCATCACCAGAAGTACTTCCTAAATTTGCGATTATGGACCCTGATGTAATGAAAACATTACCGCAGCGCCAACTTGTGAATGGTTTAGTAGATGCATGGGTTCACACCTGTGAGCAGTACCTAACATTCCCTGAAACAGCATTAGTTCAAGAAGGTTACGCTGAAGCACTTTTAAGAACGCTTAAAACTTTAGGTGATAACTTTGAAAACCAAGATGATGCATGGCGTGCAAACCTTATGTGGGCTGCTAACCAAGCACTTAATGGTTTAATTGGTTCTGGTGTATCGCAAGATTGGGCAACACATATGATTGGCCACGAGCTTACAGCGGCTTACGGTGTTGATCATGCACGTTCACTTGCTATTGTTCAGCCTTCTTTATTACGTAACCAATTTGCAGTTAAAAAAGCAAAGCTTGAGCAAATGGGTAAAAACGTATTTGGTCTTGAGCAATCTGAAGACTTAGCAGAGAAAACAATTGCAGCAATTGAAGCGTTTTACCACAGCCTTGACGTAGCGACCCAGCTTACTGAACATGGCGATGATAAAGCCGCTGCTATTGACAATATTATTGGTAAACTTGAAGCTCACGGCATGGTTGCTCTTGGCGAAAACCAAGCTATTACGCTAAAAGAAAGCCGCGAAATTTTAGAGCAAGCGGTTGCTTAATTTTCAAAGCTAAGCGCTTACTTAAATATACTAGGGCGTGTTGATCTTTGGTGGGTGAATTTGCAGCAGTATGTTTGGTTTTTAGGCAAGGCGGAGCCTATGTAGTGTGGTTATTCCCCATGAATAGGCGATAACGCAGCATAAATACCAAACATGCGCTGCCCTTTGGGTTCTTTCTAGGGACGATTAACTCTTTGTTGCTCGGTTTTTACTTAGCCCACTAGGTTACAAACCTCGCGCCGCGATTTAATCGCCCCTAGATTGAAAAAATTTCAATCCACAAAGATCAACACGCCCTAAGTAATACGTTAATAAAAAACCGTCAACCTTTGGGTTGGCGGTTTTTTTATGGATTATTATAAATACTGCGTTGCTAATTAACCAATAAATTTCGTATTAATGTTTTTTAATGATGATAGTAAACTGTGCTCAACGGTTAGGAAAAACCTAACGATTAAATAAATTTAAACAGGACTAAAACTCATGAAATTACTAAACACATTACTTAGCTCAAAAGCAGGCGTAGCAGCATTAATTTTACGAGTACCAGTTGGCCTTATTTTAGCGGCGCATGGTGCACAAAAGCTATTTGCTTGGTTTGGCGGTTACGGGCTTGAAGGTACAGGCCAATGGTTGGCGAGTATTGGTTTAGAGCCTGGCTATTGGTTAGCAATGATGGCAGGTAGCGCTGAGTTTTTTGGTGGCATTGCATTAGCAATTGGTTTGTTAACTCGCCCAGCCGCTGTAGTTGCCGGCTTTACTATGCTGATTGCTATTTTTAGCGTACATATTAGTAATGGCTTATTTATGGCAAACAATGGCTATGAATACGCATTAACTTTACTAGTAGTAACTGTAGTTTTAGCAATTCAAGGAGCGGGAAGCTTTTCTCTTGATAACGTATTAGCTAAAAAGCTCGCTAATAAATAGAGTGTGTTAATTAAAAAAATAGCGGCCAATTTGGCCGCTATTTTTGTTTAAATTATTCAGCAGATAATGTTAAAGAATAACTGTACTGCTTTTGCTCAAGTAAATATTCTTTATGGGTACTTGGGCTCCATGAATCATCGCCACCAACCCCCATATGTTGATGATCAATGTGTACATGTACGCAATCATCAGCAATGAGTTCGTTAGTGTGTTTCGCTTGCGTTAACATACTTTGCGAATACTCACTGGCGGCAAATAAAAACGCACCGGTTACGGTTAAATTATTAATACTCAGTAATTGGCAATCACTACGCACGCCGTTATCGGTTGGGAAAATATACGGGGTATGTAGCTCATTTAAACTCAAGCTGTAATAACCTAAACGTGCTGCGGCTTTGCGATCTGGGTAGTTTTCAAAAGGCCCTAAACCACGCCAGTTTACTTTTGTATCGCTTTGCTTGTTAAGCGTTGTACTTAGCCCTATACGCGGCACTGGCGGAAGTGTATCGTTTAAGTGCACATCAACATTTAAGCTAATATTGCCGGTATTATTTAGTGTATATAGCCATTGTGTTTTTGCTTGTAGCACGCCATTAAACTCGTAATTAAATACACAAGTAATACGTATATCAACACTTGATTGCACTGCGTGAATTGAGCTGCATGTGCGCTGCCATTGCCCTATACCTGCACGTAACCAACGTGCCTCCCATGCATTAGGGTCTAGGTTATCTACTTCGCTTACGCCTATGTCGTTATCAAGCGGGGCGCGATAAAAGTTATCAACCAGTGGGCTACTAATAACCTGAGTATCGTTTTGTAACCACTGCTCTATAAGCCCTGATTGCTTGCTAAAAACAAGTTTAAACTTATCGTTTTCAATACTTAGTTGAGAGTCGGTTTCGTTAACACTTGTAGCGCTTTGCTCTGTAGTTGGTGCAAATGATTCACTGTTTAAATTATTACTATTTATAAGCTTAAACTGCTCGGTGTTTAATACATGCTCGGCACTTGCAAAGCTACAATCGTTAATTAGTGCTACATCTAAATTAAGGTGGTATTGCGCACCTTGCTCAAACGTTGTTTTAGTTTTAATTGTTAACGTGTGTGTACTTTGCGGAGCAATATTAAGTACATGCTCGCCTTGTTCAACACAGATGCCATTTTGCATTAACTGCCAAACGAGCTTTTCGTTATCTGTGTGTCTAAATACGTAATCGCTAAATATATCAATGGTGTATTGATTTTTAGTTTGCTCGCGCAGCGTAAATTGTAAATGCTGCTGGCTGTATTTTGCTTCAAACAGGCTAGGGTGCGGCGTGCGGTCAGGGAATAATAAGCCGTTAATACAAAATTGGCGATCGTTTAGTTCATCACCAAAATCACCGCCGTAAGCCCAATAATGCTCACCATTTTCATCAGTTTTAGATAAACCTTGGTCTACCCAATCCCAAATAAAGCCACCTTGCAGGCGAGGGTATTCTCTAAATGCTTGCCAGTAATCGTCAAAGCTACCTAGGCTGTTACCCATTGCATGGGCGTACTCACATAAAATAAGCGGGCGAGTTTCACCCGGTAGGCTTAGCCATTTTTTTATTGAATATTTTGGTACGGCGTCATCGGCAACATGTGTATCTACACGGGCATACATAGGGCAAATAATGTCGGTTGCTGTGGTATTTGCGCCGCCACCTTCGTATTGCACTGGGCGAGAAGGGTCAAAGCTTTTTGACCATCCGTACATAGCATCGTGGTTGGCGCCGTGTCCGCATTCGTTACCCAGTGACCAAATAATAATAGAGGCGTGGTTTTTATCGCGCTCAACCATTTGAGTATAGCGCGACATAAATGCACCAGCCCACTGTGGATCGCTGGCAAGCCTACCCATTGGGAACATGCCATGGGTTTCTATGTTTGCTTCGTCCACTACGTATAAACCTAGCTCGTCGCACAGCTCGTAAAAACGCGGGTGGTTAGGATAGTGAGCAGTACGTACAGCATTAAAGTTATTTTGCTTCATCAGCTTAATATCTTCAATCATGTCGGCGGTGCTTACTGTGTGGCCGTTTTCTGGGTGGTGTTCGTGGCGGTTAACACCGCGAATAAGTAGCGGTTTGCCGTTTAAGCAAAGCTGTCCGTTAAGCATTTCCACTTTTCTAAAACCAATGTTATAGGCTTCAACATCTACTGTGTTGCCTTGCTCATCTAGCAGGCTTACAACGCAGCGGTATAAGTATGGGGTTTCGGCGGTCCACTTTTTAGGGCTTTGTATATCAATTGTTTGAAATACAACATCGCTCCAGCCGCCTTTTTCATCAACGCGTTTATTGTTAGTGCTTTGTATGTGTGGCTCGCAGAGTGCTTGCTCATTATCAAAAACCTGTACTGCTACTTGGTAGTTATTTGGCGCATTTATCGCCGTTTTTATATGTAGCGTTGCATCGCGATAGCAAGCGTCTAAATCGGGGGTTATAAACACATCACGTATTTGGTTTTGTGGTTTTGTAAGTAAGTTAACATCGCGAAAAATACCGCTTAGCCACCACATGTCCTGATCTTCTAAATAACTGCCATCGCTCCAGCGAATAACCATAACCGCAATACGGTTGGTGCCTACTACTAACAGTTCGCTTAAATCAAATTCGCTTGGTAAGCGGCTATCTTGCGAATAACCCACCCATTGACCGTTACACCAAAGGTGAAATGCCGAGTTTACGCCTTCAAAAATAATATGGTTACGCTGCGCTAATTGATCCGGTGTAATAGTAAACTCAGTGCGGTAGCAACCTGTTGGGTTATCGCTTGGTACAAATGGCGGGTTAACTGCAAATGGGTATTTAACATTACAGTAAATTGGTTTATCAAAGCCGTGTAACTGCCAGTTAGAAGGCACTGGAATACTTTGCCAATCTTTGCTTAGTGTTTCACTTAGTAATGACTCATCAACCGCTTCGGGTTTATCGAATAATTTAAAATCCCATTGGCCGTTTAAACTTTGTTTTTGTGATTGTGTGTTAGTACGGGCATGGTCAACGCTTTTAAATCCATTGAGTGGGCTGTGCGCTTTTACTTGATTAACTTGTACTGAAATTGGGTTTTCCCAATCACGGCGGTTAATTATGTGTTGTAGTGAGTTCATTAGTGTCCTATTGCATGTATGGCAATTATAGTGGCTTAAATATAGCTAAAATAATGCGTTGGGGTTATGCTTAAAGCTCTCTTTTATTTGTCCAAAACTATCATTTTAAATTATGCGCAACACTATTGTAGATGTACTCGATATTGGCCCAGAGTGTACAGAGCGGTTTATTGATTTAACCACGCTTTCGCAAATGCCAAACCTTGAAATAGAGCTGGCAGGTTGCTCTAATTTATTGGGTGACTATTGTGTTGCACGTACTAACCCGCTCGAACACACTCTTTTTTATACTTTGGCTGGTCAGGGCACACTTAAAACAGTTAATAACCAATACTCATTAACTGAAAATAGCTTAGCTATATTGCCTGCAAGGCAAAGTTTTGAGGTTAAAATAGCAAGCGAAAAGTGGGATGTGATTTGGCTAAACCTTGCAAACACTAAACGTTGGCAACATTTAAATTTAGCACAGGCTAAGGTATTAACTAATCAGCAATTAGCGCCATTACATTTAGCTATGGAGCTTTTATATAGCGAGAGTAACGCTACTTTGCGCGAAGGTGTTATGCCTATTTTAAGCCACTACTTAAACACTACGTTGCAAAGCGAGCCGCAAATAGGTGGGCAAAACAGATTAACCAGCTTGTTTTTAGAGGTAGAAGAGCGCTTACAGTTTGATTGGACTATAGAGGTTATGTGCGAGCACGTGCATTACTCAGCACCGCATTTACATAGGTTATGCCAAGCGCAATTTGGTAAAAGCCCTATGCAGCAGCTTATTTATTTACGCATTAAACGAGCTAAAAGCTTACTACTAAATACTCGCTGGCCTGTTGCCCATATTGCTGCTTACGTGGGGTATCCTAATATATTTAATTTTTCTAAACGGTTTAAAAAATCAGTGGGTATATCACCAAGTGAATTTAGAAAATAACGTAAGCGGCTCTCTACATTTGAATAAATTTAAGGTATTGTGCGATTTCTTAAATTGCATTTTAGAGTTTTTAGGTAGGTAATGCGCTCAAACTACTTTTTAGTCGTGATACTTTTAGTGCTTGTGCACAGCTTTATTAGCTGTGATGCGGCGGCGTATCATCTGCAAGAAGAAGTTGATCATGCTACGCATGTTCATTCTCAAGCAAATGTAAACGATGAAGATGCGCAATCACCTACTGAAATACATGCCCATCAGCATTGCCACTGTGGTTACTACAGTACGCTAAATCACTCTATAAGCCCTGAGCAAAGCCAAGCTACACTGCCTGCGTGCTATAGCGGTTTAAACTATCCACCAGATGTTCCGCCACCAAATTTTTATAGCTAGTTTTTAATTTTAAACACTTTGTAAATAACTGCCTGCGCCTGTGCGCTATAAGGCTAGTTATGTACATATTTAGGTTGCTTAATTGCGCTTGTTTTTAAAATAGGCGTAGTGATTAAGTCAACTCTGTTTGTTAAAAAACGGACATGCTATATGAACAAAAAACCACTTATGCTGGTGGCGCTACTGTGCGCATTACCTGCAATGAGCGTTTTGGCAAAAAATGAGCCTCAATACGTATTAACGCTAAAGCAAGCGCTTAAAAATACCGAGCAGCAAAATGCTGAACTTAAACGCTACCCGTATCATCAAAAAATATTAACGGCGCTTAAAACCCAAGCTGCGCTTTCACCTAATCCTGAGCTGAGTTTTGAAGCTGAAAATTTTTTTGGAACTCACGGCTCTCATGCGTTTTCGGGGGCGCAGTACACGCTGGCTTTAAGCCAATTAATAGAGCTGGGTGATAAACGCCAAAACCGCATTAACTACGCCACGGCAAATATAAAAGCGCAAACAATTGAGTATAAAAATACTCGGTTAGCACTTTTAGCAACCACCGCTGAGCGCTATTACCAAATACTTAAATTTCAGGCGTTAATTGCTTTAAATAGTGAGCGTAAAAACACCGTTAAGCAGGCACTTAACGCAATTGAAAAACGCGCTAAAGCGGGTGCAGCCTCAAGTGCTGATGTAACCCGCATGCGTTATGCATTAAGCCAAGTAGATTTAAATACGCTGATGCTAAATAGCGAATTTGAGCGTGCGCGCTTAGCTCTAACCGAGCTTTGGCAAGAGCCGCAAGTGAGTGATTACTATGCTGGCGATTTATCACAAATAGCTGCTGTTAAAAGTGAAGCAGTGCTACTTGATGCGGTAAATACAGCACCTGAATTTGCACTGCTGCAGCAGCAATATATGCAGCAAACGGCTAATTTGTCGCTGCAACGCTCAAGCGGGCAAAGCGATTTAACCCTGGGTGGTGGCGTGCGATATAACCAGCAAACTGATGCCAGCTCGTTGGTGTTTTCTTTTTCAATGCCACTGCAATTAAGCAATTCTAATAGCGGTAATATTGAGGCTGCAAAGCATCAACTTACGCTACTTAATGAGCAACAAGGGCAATTACGTGTTCAGCTACGCCAGCAAATACGCACTTTGTATGCGTATTACCAAGGTAAAACTGCGCAGGCACAGCTATTAACACAGCAAGCTATTCCACAAGCACAAACGCTTATAAAACAAAGTTTAAAAAGCTATCAACAAGGGCAAATATCGGTGTTGCAATTACTCGACGCACAGCAAGCTTTATTTGATTCTAAACGCGCACTTATCAACATCCATAGCGAGCTATATCAAGTACTGCTTACCCTTGAGCGTTTAACTGGCCAACCTTTAATTGAGACTCATCAATCATGAATAACACTCTTATCGCATTATTTATAACGCAATTATTTGCACTCCCATTATTAAGTAGCACGGCTATGGCATCAGATAGCCATCACGAAAAAGGCCACGAAGAAGGCCACAAAGACGAACACACACAAAAAGGCCCACACGGCGGATTTTTACTAACCAATAACGCGCTTGATTTAGAGCTTAAGTTAACCCAGTTTGCAGGTAATACCGAGCTGCGAATATATGGCTTTAATAACAATAAAGCCATTGATATAAACCAGTTAGACGTAACCATAAACGTGCAGCGTTTAAGTGAAGAGCCACAGCTTATTCGTTTTAAAGCTGAAGATGACTATTTAGTAAGTACCGTGAGCGTAAACGAGCCGCATTCTTTTAAGCTTGATGTAATGGCACGCTATAAAGGCGTTGAAATAAATTATCATTATGAGCAAGAAGAAGGGCGTACAACGCTAAGCTCCCAAGCAATTGAACGCGCAGGAATTAAAACCGACATTGCAAAAGCAGGTAGCGTTGAACTAACAGATACTTTATTTGGTGTTATAGCACCCACCGCGCACGGCACCGTTGAAGTAATGGCGCCTTATACCGGCTTAGTTAACGATATCTTTGTAAGCATTGGTCAAAACGTTAAAAAAGGCGATAAACTTGCCAGTATTACCAACCGCGAGACCCTACAAAATTACACCATAAAAAGCCCAATTACAGGCGTTATTACCGAGCAATATTTAAAGCGCGGTGAGCTTGCCAACAGCGCATTAATGCAAATAGTAAACCTTGAAACCGTATGGGTCGAGCTCTCGGCTTTTCCTGAAAATATTGAAAAGCTCGCCATAGGACAAAGCGCAAAAGTGTACGATTTACATCATCATTTAAATGCGCAAGGTGAGGTGTTTTACATAGCCCCGATGATGAGCGGCGGGCATATTGCGCGTGCGCGAATCGAGCTTACAAACCCTGATGGTCATTGGCGTCCTGGTATGCATGTTAATAGCGACATTAGTACTGCAAAAGTAGATGCTGCAGTGCGAGTAAAGGCTACAGCTGTGCAGGAATTTAACGGCAAACCTAGTGTGTTTATTAAAAGCGGCAATGTATTTGAAGTACGCCCTGTAAAGCTTGGTGCTAAAAACAGCGAGTGGGTAGAGGTACTTGAGGGGCTCTCGCCAAATAGTGAGTACGTAACGCAAAACAGTTATGTAATTAAAGCCGATATATTAAAAAGCGGCGCAAGCCACTCACACTAGGAGGCAGCATGATTAACTGGATAGTTTCTTTTGCGGTTAAGCGCCGCATGATGGTGCTTGCGCTCACACTTTTATTTGCTGGGTTTGGCGTATACAACACACAAAATTTAGCCGTTGATGCCGTACCCGATATAACTAACGTGCAAGTTCAAATAAATACCAAAGCGCCGGGCTTTACCCCGCTTGAAGCCGAGCAGCGCATTACATATTTGATTGAAACTGCAATGGCGGGTATTCCTAAGCTTGATTACACCCGCTCAATTTCGCGTTATGGGCTTTCGCAAGTTACCGTTATTTTTAATGAAGGGACCGATATTTACTGGGCGCGCCAGCAAATATCAGAGCGCATACAAAGTATTCGATCAGACTTGCCAGCCAATATTGAACCAAACTTAGGGCCAATTGCCAGCGGGCTAGGGGAGATTTTTACTTATTCTGTGCATGCAAATAACGGTGCATTAAAAGATGATGGTACGCCATTTAATGCAGAAGATTTACGTACCCTGCAAGATTGGGTTATTCGCCCGCAGTTATTAAAAGTAAAAGGCGTTACCGAAATAAACAGCCAAGGAGGCTTTGAGCGCCAATATCAAGTAGCGCCCATGCCAGAAAAACTACTCGCTTATAAGCTCACGCTAAGCGATGTAATTACTGCACTTAAATTAAATAACAGCAACCAAGGCGCAGGGTTTATAGAACGCTTTGATGGGCAATATTTAGTGCGCTCGCCAGGGCAATTAAAAACCATAGATGATATAGCTAACACGGTTGTTGCTAAGCGCGATGATGCACCAGTACGGATTAAAGATGTAGCAAATGTGCGTTTAGGTAAAGAGCTTAGAACCGGCGCTGCTACTTATAACGGTAAAGAAACCGTGCTCGGCACCGCCATGATGCTAATTGGCGAAAACAGTCGCGTAGTGGCAAAAGCCATGGCTGATAAACTCAAAGACGTACAGCTAAGCTTGCCTGAAGGTGTTGTGGTAGAAGCAGTTTATGACCGCACAACCCTTGTTGATAAAACCATAGCAACCGTAAAAACCAACCTGTTCGAAGGCGCGGTGCTAGTGATTGTTATTTTGCTGCTGTTATTAGGTAATGTAACTGGTGCGCTTATTACGGCAATGGTTATTCCGCTTAGTATGTTATTTGCCGTTACCGGCATGGTAGGTAATCGCGTATCGGGTAATCTAATGAGTTTAGGCGCAATCGACTTTGGTTTAATAGTTGATGGCGCTGTAATTGTGGTTGAAAACTGTTTAAGGCAACTTGGCCTTGCGCAGCATAAACATGGCCGGCTACTTACATTAAATGAGCGTTTAAGTGTTGTAACCGCCGCTACTAAAGAAGTATTTAGCCCAGCGGTGTTTGGCATTTTAATTATTATGCTGGTGTATTTGCCGCTGTTTGCGCTTAGTGGTGTAGAGGGCAAAATGTTTCAGCCAATGGCATTTACGGTTGTAGCCGCACTAGTTGGCGCACTTATTTTTGCTGTTACCTTTGTACCTGCCGCTATTGCGGTATGTGTACGTGGCAAGGTGAGCGAGAGCGAAAATGCGGTTATGCGCGGTATAAAAAGAGGCTACAAACCACTACTTGGTTTATCGCTTAAGTTGCCATGGGTAATGTTAAGCATTGCTGCTGTGCTTGTAATTGCACTTGGCTTTAAAGTTAAAAATATGGGCGCTGAATTTTTACCGCAGCTTGATGAAGGCGATATAGCCATGCACGCACTGCGCATTACCGGCACCGGTATTGAACAATCGGTAAAAATGCAAAAAGAGCTAGAGCAAGCCATTTTAGACATACCTGAAGTTGAAAAAGTATTTTCAAAAATTGGCACTCCAGATGTAGCAAACGATCCTATGCCACCTAACGTTGCCGATACCTTTTTAATGTTAAAGCCGCGTGAACAATGGCCTGATCCCGCTTTAAGTAAAGAAGAGCTGGTTAAGCAAATTCGCCATTTAGTAAATGAAGTACCAGGTAATAATTATGAGTTTACGCAACCTATAGAAATGCGCTTTAACGAGTTAATAGCTGGTGTGCGCGCCGATGTTGCAGTGCGTATTTATGGCGATGACTTATCAACATTAAAACAGTACGGCGAAAAAGCCACAGCCTTGGTGCAAAACATAACAGGTGCAACCGATGTACGCCTTGAACAAATGGAAGGTTTGCCAACGCTTTCTGTTACGCCGCTTCGCGATCATATGGCGCTACTAGGTTTAACCGTAACCGATATACAGCAAAGTGTGAGCGCTGCGGTAGGCGGTGTACAAACCGGGCTTATTTATGAAGGCGATAAACGCTTTTCGTTATTAGTGCGTTTGGATGAACGCTGGTCAAACGATGTATCACAGCTTGCACGTTTGCCGGTGGCAGTGCCAAAAAGTGCTAACCCAGACCTTGCATTTGTACCGCTTGGCGAAGTGGCGACAATTAGCATTGAAAAAGGGCCTAATCAAATAAACCGTGAAAGCGGCAAACGTAACGTAGTGGTAACTACAAATGTAGAGGGGCGCGATTTAGCAAGCTTTGTAAGTGATGCGCAGGCGGCTTTAAATTCAGATCTTAATTTACCAAGTGGTTATTGGATTGAATATGGCGGCACGTTTGAGCAATTAGAATCAGCAAGTAAGCGTTTATCGCTGGTGGTGCCGGTTACTTTACTGCTTATATTTGGCTTACTGTATAGCGCCTTTGGATCGCTTCGTGATTCGTTAATTATATTTAGCGGCGTACCACTTGCGCTTACCGGTGGTGTGCTTGCGTTATTGCTGCGCGACATGCCGTTATCAATATCGGCAGGCGTTGGATTTATCGCACTAAGTGGCGTAGCTGTATTAAACGGTGTGGTTATGCTGTCGTTTATTAAACAATTAAGAGCCGATGGACTTAGTTTAATTGATGCGATACAAACCGGTGCACTTTCGCGCTTGCGTCCAGTATTAATGACCGCTTTAGTGGCAAGCTTAGGGTTTATTCCTATGGCGCTAAACACCGGCACAGGCGCTGAGCTACAAAGACCACTGGCTACGGTTGTAGTTGGCGGTATTATTTCATCAACTCTACTTACGCTATTAATATTGCCTGCACTTTATAAATTAGTGCATTCTAAATTTACTAAAAAAGCAGAAGCTGAATTAGCTTAAGTATTAGCTATTAATAATGTAATCAAAAAAGCAGCTGTACTTACAGCTGCTTTTTTATTTGGGTAATTATTTAGCAAAAATACTACATTAATTATATTGAAACAGATTATCCCAACGCTCATCAAGAATAGCTTTTGCATGGTCTAAACTTAGCGCGCTATACACTTCATTACCTTCTATTTCGTTACTACACGTTACTAAACGCATACGTACCAGCTTTTCAAGTGCGTCGCTAATTTCAAAATCAAGATTGCACTGGTATTTGCTTTTAAACCAATGCTCTATTTGTTCATCAAGTGTTTGTGCGGTTAAGCCGCTTTCTGATTTGAGTAAAAAAGTATACGCAAGCAGGGCTTCTTTTATGTCTTCTTCTTCGGCAGCATCAATAAGCGTGTGAAAAACACCCGCGTTGTTATCGAGGTTTTTAAAGTAGAGATTATCGCTAAGCGCTTTCATAAATTTAATTTTACGGTTTTTAAACTTACTCCATTCTTTAAAAATAAAGCTGCCAAATACTCCCATGCCAATAGCAAAGGTAATAAAATGTTGTTGGGTCATTTCTACAGCTTCACTTCTAAAGCCACCCCAAAAAGCAAACAGAGCAAGCAATAATACAATTGATGCACCAAGTTTGGTAATAAGTACCACTGCACCGCCAACTAAAGCCGATGAGCCAATAATTGCTTTATCGATAGGGCGCATACGTACTTCACTATTAGGAAATAGCATTTCGAGATCGGCCTTTGGCACATTTTGAAACAGCTTAACTATGGTCGAACTTGGCTCAAACCCTAAAGGCGTTTTATTTTTAGCTTTAAAATAAGCGCTATCTTTAAAGCGAATAAACACAGCAACACGGTCGTAATTAGTAAAGTGCAGCGGCTTTTTACGAAGGCCCCAAAAGCTGGTAATCGTTTCAGTGAGTTGCGACTCGCCACGGCGATAAAATACCACTTCTTCAAAGTCGTCAAATTCAACTTCAAGGCGCACCTTAAATAGTGACTCTTCATTTAATGCATCTTGTAAGTCTTCATTGGTGATCACTTCAAAATTAGCGGCATTTAAAACCTTAGCAAAATCTTTTGCAAACTCACGTTGGCATTGTGCTTTTTGCTCAGCAGAGACTAGAGTAAGTATGCGGGTATCACTATTAGGGTTAAATGGCGCGTAGTTATTTTTAAGTGTTTCAAGTACCGTGTGGTAGTCGTAATGAATAAGGCTAACTAATAAATCACAAAACTGTTTAAACGATGTCTGTTGTGTGCTGCTATTAAGCTCTTCGCTACATATATCAACAATATCTTGCTTTCTGAACGGAATAAAACGCGAGTTTTGCATATTTTTTTGACTGCTTTCATACATATTAAATTTAAAGATCGTTATTATTATACTTTGTTAACTAATTGAGCTCGATCTATTTAATTTAAATGTTAGTAGTACAAGTAAAAAATTATAAAGTATGTTTTATTTTGAATTAAAGTAAGCTTTTAGTTTTGTTTTTTTGTTAGTGATAAAGAATTACTTATTCTTGTTTGTTAATTATGTAATACTGGTTATATATAAATATATAGCAATAACTATGTTAAATTAATGTAATTTAAAATTGTTTTTTTGTAATGCTTTATCATGTATTATAAGACAAATAAATTGTCGTTTAATTTAACCTAATTTTGTAAATTGCCTAGGATCTATTTTGGAAAATATAAATCAAGCTGTTGTAATTGTTGAACTACTAAATAATATTTGGATCGTTATGGAAAATGGTGACTGGGTTAAAGTTGACTCAGTTCCAGAAGAATTACGAGACCTACCAATATTAAATAGTAGCGCTATTGAACTTGAAGGTAACGAACTTATATTTCCTGAGAGCGATCAAAATTTTATCGTTCCAAAAGATATTATAGCACAGCTTGTTACAGATTTAGGGCAAAATGCTTCGTTTGAACAACTCAGTGTTGACAATAATGCTACTCAAACTAGCCGAGTTGATGGAAGCCAAGCAGCAATGGTGCTTCAATTAATTTCGCGTCAAGCGCAGGAATTAGTACCTGTTTCTGGTTATGAAACCACACCAGATGCAACGGCTAAAGAAGAAGATCCAAATTTTATTGAGTTTACGCGAGATCCTGTATTTAACGTGGGCCGTTTAGGCGGTGACGGTATATATATAAATAAATATGATGCTGTTGCTTTAGAGTTTTCAGGCACTGTTGAAAATGTTGCCGATGGTACGTTGATTCAAATTATATTGAGCGACCAAGACGGTAATGAAATAACAATAACAACCGAAGTTCAAAATGGTTTCTGGTCTGTAGAAAATATTGATATTACAGGACTCAATGACGGTGAAGTAACCGCAAGGGTTTCTTTAGTCGGCGGCAGTGAAGATGACTCAGCTAGCGAAACAAAAATTAAAGACACGCAAGCAAGTATATTTATTGATTTTGAAGATGGTTTAAATACAAATACTCCATTAGAAATTGCTGGTGAAGTTATAGATGTTCAAGATGGACAGTTAGTAACCGTTGATATAATTGATTCTGAAGGGAATGTAGTTGCAACCTATGAAGCAACAGTAGTTAATGGTCAATGGAGTATTGGTCCTGAGCCATTTATAGATTTAGCAGATGGTAGCTTTACTTTACTAGTCAGCACTATAGATGAAGCTGGAAATGATACTCAAATTCAAAAAACTTTCTTAAAAGATACCACCGCGATTATTACTATTGAAGTAAACGAAACTGAAGATGGCGTAATAAGTGGTTCAGAAAATTTAGTTAATATAACTGGTACTGTCGTAGGTATTGAAGACGGTCAAACAGTATCAGTTATTCTAAAAGATTCAGAGGGTAATGAAGTTATTGTTGAAGCTGTCGTAATCGATGGTCAATATCAATTAGATGTTGATATTTCGACTTTAAATGATGGTGAAATTAGCGCAACGGCCGAAGCTCAAGATTTACTTGGTAATGCCGCAACAACTACGCAAGTGATTACTCAAGATGCAACGGCTGCGATTACGGTTGAAATAGATAAAACCGAAGATGGTGTAATAAATAGCGAAGAAGATACAAACGTTACTATTAAAGGTACCGTCAGTGGTATTGAAGATGGCCAAACAGTCACTGTTGTTTTAAGTGATGGTGTAAATCCTCCAATCACAGTAACAGCGATTGTTGTTAATGGTGCTTATGAACTAACGGGTGTTGATATTTCATCATTAAATGATGGAACAATATCAGCCACTGCAACAGCACAAGATTCTGCTGGAAACCCAGCAAATGCCTCCGATGAAACTCAATACGACAGCTCGGTTGCTGCTAACTTAATAGCGCAAGATATAGACGGTATTATTAATAGTGCGGAACAAAATAATGTAACTCTAAGCGGCTCTGTTTCAGGTATTGAACCAGGACAGTTAGTTACTGTTACATTTACAGATAGTAACAATGGACAAGTAGTTGTTACTACACAAGTTGATGAAAATGGTAACTGGCAAATTAGCGGCGATATTGAGTCACTTCTTGATGGTGAAATTTCAGCTGAAATTAGTATTTTTGATGCAGCAGGAAACGAAGCAACGCAAAGTGTTAATTTTTCAAAAGATACACAAAGTACTCTTACCCTAGAAATTGATAAAACTGAAGATGGCATTATTAATGGTAGTTCTGAAAATACTGAATTATCACTAAGCGGTATTGTAAATGGTGTTGAAGATGGTCAAGAAGTTACTATTATCTTTACAGATTCAGCAGGCAATAAAGTAGAAGTTACAACTATCGTTGAAAATGGTAGTTATGAATTATCTGATGTTGATATATCAGCATTGGTAGACGGTGATATATCAGCGACTGCAAGTGTTGTTGATTCAGCCGGAAATATTTCGCAAGCTACAGATTCTTTTGAGCAAGATAATACAGCAATTATTACTGCCAGCATTGATAAAACCGACGACGGTGTTATTAACGGTAACGGCGAAAGTGCCGCAATTGTTGTTCGCGGTACCGTTACCGACGTTGAAGACGGTCAAACAGTTACCGTTACAATTAGTGATGGTGTTAACCCGCCAGTTGAAGTACAAGCAATTGTTCAAAATGGCGAATATGTAACAGATTCTATTGATGCAAGCGCATTAAATAACGGCACACTCACAGCTACCGCCAGCGTGTCCGATGTGGCAGGCAACCCAATTTCTGCACAAGATTCAGTTGAATTAGATAACACCGCTGCCATTACCACCAGTATTGATAAAACCGACGACGGTGTTATTAACGGCAATGGAGAAAGCGCCGCAATTATAGTGCGCGGTACGGTTAGCGACGTTGAAAACGGTCAAACGGTTACCGTTACAATTAGTGATGGTGTTAACCCGCCAGTTGAAGTACAAGCAACCGTTCAAAACGGTGAATATGTAACAGATCCTATTGATGCAAGCGCATTGAACGACGGCACATTAACCGCCACTGCAACGGCGTCTGATTTAGCAGGTAACCCTGTTAGCGCTGAGGATTCAGTGGAGCTAGATAATACCACTGCAATAACCGCCAGTATTGATAAAACAGCCGATTCAGTAATTAACGGTAACGGTGAAAGCGACGCTATCATTGTGCGCGGTACGGTTACTGACGTTGAAGACGGTCAAACGGTTACAGTAAGCATTAGCGATGGTGTTAACCCAGCAGTAACCACAACGGTAATAGTGACCAACGGCGAATACGTAACCGATCCGATTGATGCAAGCAACCTTAACGATGGCACATTAACCGCGACCGCAACAGCGTCTGATTTAGCTGGCAACCCGGTAACAGCGCAAGATTCAGTAGAGCTTGATAACACCGCTGCAATAACCACAAACATTGATAAAACAGCCGACGGTGTTATTAACGGCAATGGTGAAAGCGACGCTATCGTTGTGCGCGGTACAGTTACGGATATTGAAGATGGTCAAACGGTTACCGTTACAATCAGTGATGGTGTTAACCCGCCAGTTGAAATACAAGCAACCGTTCAAAACGGTGAATATGTAACAGATCCAATTGATGCTAGTGCATTGAACGACGGCACATTAACCGCTACAGCTAGCGTATCTGATAAAGCAGGCAACCCGGTAACAGCGCAAGATTCAGTTGAATTAGATAACACCGCTGCCATCACCACCAGTATTGATAAAACAGCCGACTCAGTTATTAACGGTAACGGCGAAAGTGAAGCTATTGTTGTGCGCGGTACAGTTACCGATATTGAAGATGGTCAAACGGTTACGGTAAGCATTAGCGATGGTGTTAACCCGCCAGTTGAAGTACAAGCAATTGTTAATAACGGCGAATATGTCACAGATCCAATTGATGCTAGCAATCTAAACGACGGCACATTAACCGCTACAGCTAGCGTATCTGATAAAGCAGGCAACCCGGTAACAGCGCAAGATTCAGTCGAGCTCGATAATACAACTTCACTTTCTATTAATATTGATAAAACCGAAGATGGTGTCATTAATGGAAATGGTGAAAGTGCCGCAATAGTGGTGAGTGGTTTAGTTGACGACGTTGAAGATGGGCAAGTTGTTACCATAACAATCAGTGATGGTGTTAACGATCCTATAGAAGTTTTTGCAACTGTTACAAATGGCGAATATGTTACAACATCTATTGATGCAAGCGCACTTAATGACGGCACACTTACTGCTACAGCAAATGTGTCAGATAAGGCCGGTAACCCGCTAAGCGCACAAGATACTGTAGAGCTTGATAACACCGCAGCTATTACAACAAGTATTGATAAAACAGCCGACGGTGTTATTAACGGCAACGGCGAAAGTGAAGCAATCGTTGTGCGCGGTACAGTTACCGATATTGAAGATGGCCAAACGGTTACGGTAAGCATTAGCGATGGCGTTAACCCACCAGTTGAAGTACAAGCAACCGTTCAAAACGGTGAATACGTGACCGATCCGATTGATGCAAGCAACCTTAATGATGGCACATTAACCGCTACTGCGACTGCATCTGATAAAGCAGGCAACTCGGTAACAGCACAAGATTCAGTCGAGCTTGATAACACGGCTGCCATCACCACCAGTATTGATAAAACAGCCGATTCAGTAATTAACGGTAACGGCGAAAGCGCGGCAATTATTGTACGCGGTACGGTTACCGACGTTGAAGATGGCCAAACGGTTACGGTAAGCATTAGCGATGGCGTTAACCCAGCTGTAACTACAACTGCAACAGTGACCAACGGCGAATACGTGACCGATCCGATTGATGCAAGCAATCTTAACGATGGCACATTAACCGCTACAACTAGCGTATCTGATAAAGCAGGCAACCCTGTAACAGCGCAAGATTCAGTTGAATTAGACAAGCTAGCAGAAATTGATATTGCACTGCCTGATGACGATCAAGTAATTAATAGCTTAGAGCAAGCGAGTGCTGTGTTAACGGGTAATACTGTAGATGTAGAGCAAGGGCGAGAAGTTACATTAACGCTTACCGACAGCAATAGTGTGTCTAAAGTAATAACTGCTATCGTTAGCGATAATGGCACATGGAAAGTTACTACTGATCAAATTGCTGACTTAGCCGAAGGTCAAATTAACGCAGTTGTAGCAGTCACAGATTCAGCTGGGAACTCTGCAAATTCAGAGCTTACTTTTACAAAAGACACGCTAAGCAGCGTAACTTTAAATATTGCACAAACAGACGACGGTGTTATTAACGGCAGTAACGAAAACTCGCAAATAACCATAACCGGCGCAGTTGAAAACATAGAAAATGGTCAATCAATTACAGTAACCGTATCTGACGGTGAAAACCCAGACATTGAATTAATAGGCACTGTTACTAACGGTCAATACAGTTTTGAAAATGTAGATATATTGGGCTTAAATAACGGCACAATTACAGCCACTGCCATTGTTTTAGACTTAGCGGGTAATACAGCCACAGCAAACGACACTGTTTTATTAGATCAGCTAGCCAGTGTAACTGTAGATATAAACGATACAGGCGATAATGTAATTAATGGCAACTCAGAAAATACAGTTGTTAGCATTACAGGTGATGTAACTAACATTGAAAACGGTCAAACAGTCTCAGTAGTTGTGAGTGATGGCACAAATACTGAAACATTTACTGCTGAAGTAATTAACGGCGCTTATACAATTACAGATGCTGATGTATCAGCTTTAAATGATGGTACATTAACCGCAACAGCTACTGTAACCGATGTAGCAGGTAATACCGCTACAAGTAGTAACGACACTGCCGAGCACGATAAGCTAGCCAGTACCACAATAGAAGTCGCTGAAAACGATGATGTAGTGAATGCAGTCGAGCAAAGCAATGTAATTATAAGCGGTACAGTTACCGATGTTGAAGCTACACGAGAAGTAACCGTTACATTTAGTGACGGCACCAACTCAGTTACTGCAAAAGTTGATGTAGATAGCGATGGCAACTGGCAAATAAACCCAAGTGACATAAGTACACTTACCGATGGCGAAATTGCAGTAAGCGTAAGCGTATTTGATAACGCAGGCAACGAAGCTGTAAACAACACTACATTTAATAAAGATACACAAGCAACTACATCGTTAGAACTTGCCGATAATGTAATTAATGCAGCAGAAGACGAAGCCGTAGCACTTAGCGGAAAAGTAGATGACGTAGAGTCAACCAACAATGTAACGGTTACCTTTACCGATCAAAACGGTAAAACAGAGACAATTGAAAACATTGTTTTAGACAGTGATGGTAATTGGTCTGTTACCGCTGCAAATATTAGCGAACTAGCCGATGGTGAAGTAATCGCAAGTGTCAGCGTATTTGATAACGCAGGTAACGAAGCGGTTAATAGTGCAGAATTTATAAAAGACACCCAAGCAACTACCACCATAGAGCTTGCAGATACGCTTATTAATGCAGCCGAAGATGAAGCCGTAGCACTCAGCGGAAAAGTAGATGACGTAGAGTCAACCAACAATATAACGGTTACCTTTACCGATCAAAACGGTAAAACAGAAACAATTAAAAACATTGTTTTAGACAGTGATGGTAATTGGTCTGTTACCGCTGCAAATATTAGCGAATTAGCCGATGGCGACATTACAGCAAGTGTAAGCGTGTTTGATAACGCAGGTAACGAAGCAGTAAATAGCACAACATTAGTTAAAGATACCCAAGCCACAATTAACGTAAATGTAGGTGATGACGCATTTATTAATGAACAAGAGCAAGCAACAGCAAAAATTGGTGGCACAATTAGTGATGTAGAGTCAGGACAAGAAGTTGATATTGTACTAAAAGACAATAACGGTGATGAGTTGTTTACCGCTACAACCACCGTAGATGCGCAGGGTAACTGGGAGCTTAATAGCTCTATTTTACGGGTTTTATCAGATGGCGATTACACAGTAGATGTAAGCACGCAAGATATAGCGGGTAATCCAGCAACAAGCACCCTCAACTTTACAAAAGACACCCAAGCCAGTACAACGCTAGTGCTTGAATACTCAGTAATAAACGCAGCAGAAGAAGAAGCGGTAAGTGTAAGCGGTAAAGTTGATGACGTAGAATCAACAAACAGCATTACCGTAACCTTTACAGATAAAGACGATAAAAAAGTAACCGTTGATAATGTAACCATAAATGCCGATGGCACATGGGAAGTAAGTGACGAAGATATAAGCTCACTTGCAGATGGCGACGTAACAGTAAGTGTTAGCGTATTTGATAACGCCGGCAATGAAGCGGTAAATACCGAAACACTAACTAAAGACACCAACGCCAATGTAACCGTTGAAATACAAGATACAGCCGATAACGTTATTAACGGCAATGGCGAAAACACAAATGTAACCATAAACGGCACCGCATTAGGTGTTGAAGATGGCCAAACGGTTACCGTAGTAGTTAGTGATGGCACAAATACTAAAACTTTCAGTGCACTAGTTACTGATGAAGCGTACACAATCACAGGCGCAGATGTATCAGACCTAAACGACGGCGAATTAACCGCCACAGCCACAGTAAGTGATGTAGCAGGTAATACAGCAACCGATACAGATACAGCCACTCACGATAAAACCGCTGTAACCAGCATTGATGTTGCAACAGGTGATGACGCTGTTATTAATACTGCAGAGCAAAGTAATGTAGTTGTAAGCGGTATAATAGAAGAGGCTGATGCTAACCAAACAGCCACTGTGGTATTTACCGATGTGAACGGAGATAAAGTCACGGTTGAAGACGTCGCGATTAATGCAGCCGGTGAGTGGGCAATAAATGCCACTAATATTTCAGGCCTTGCTGATGGTGAAATTACAGCAAGTGTTAGCGCACTAGATGTTGAAGGTAATTTAGCCACAAACGAAACCAGCTTTACCAAAGACAC